>JACDAO010000599.1 GCA_013695405.1 Acidobacteriota bacterium
TCCGCGACCAGCCCCACCCGGCCGCGAGCCACCCGCGCAGCGGCCAACGAGTCTCGCAGCCGGGCGGGGCGCCCCGTTCGCGGCCACCCGTCCCGCCTTCGGAAGCCACGCAGACCTCGCCGTCCCGACAGATGACCGCGGGGCAGCCCCCCTTCGCCTCGCCTCAGCCGGCACGACATCCCACCGGCGGCTACATCACCATCGGCGGGGAGACCAGCGGGGAGCGCCGGCTGCGCGGGAAGTCGATGCCGAGCGTCTTGATCTTGTAGTTCATCACCCGCGGGCTGATCGACAGCAGTTCGGCCGCGTCCTTCTGCACCCAGTTGGCCATCTTGAGTGCCTCCACGACCGCCTGCCGCTCGATCTCTTCGAGCGGGATGCCCTGGGGCGGAATCTTGACCACCGTCCCCGGTCCGTCGTGGTCGGTGGTGCCCGAGCCGCCGAGCCTGAGGTCGTCGCCGCTGATCAGCCGGTCCTCGCACAGCAGCGCCGCGCGTTCGATGGTGTTCTCCAACTCGCGGATGTTGCCGGGCCAGTTGTAGCGCATGAGCAGCTTGAGCGCGTCAGGGGTGACGCCTTCGATGCGCTTCTTCAGTTCCACCGCGTAGCGCTTGATGAAGAAGTTGGTCAGCGCCGGAATGTCCTCCTTGCGGTCGCGCACCGGCGGCATCTCGATCTGCACCACGTTCAGCCGGTAGTAGAGGTCTTCCCGGAACTGGCCCTGTTCGACCATCAGCGCCAGGTTGCGATTGGTCGCGGCCACCAACCGCACGTCGACGCGGATCGTGCGGGTGCCGCCGAGCCGCTCGAACTCGTGCTCCTGCAGCACGCGCAGGATCTTGGCCTGTGTATTGGCGCTCATGTCGCCAATCTCGTCGAGGAACAGGCTGCCGCCGTCGGCCTGCTCGAAGCGGCCGATCCGCTGCTTGTCGGCGCCGGTGAAGGCGCCGCGTTCGTGGCCGAACAGCTCGGACTCGAGCAGGTTCTCCTGCAGCGCCGCGCAGTTCACCTTGACGAAGTTGCGTCCCGCGCGCAGCGAGTTGTGGTGAATCGCCCCGGCAATCAGCTCCTTGCCGGTGCCGGTCTCGCCGTTGATCAGGACCGTGGTGTTGCTCTTGGCGACCTTGCGGACCACGTCGAGCACGCGCTGCAACGCGCCGCTGGCGCCGATGATGTTGTCGAAGGTGTAGATGCCGCCCTGCTCGTGCCGGAGGTAGTCGACCTCGTTGCGCAGGCGCCGATGTTCGAGCGCCTTGTCGATCTTGACCTCCATCTCCTCGATCTCGAACGGCTTGGGCACGTAGTCGAAGGCGCCGATCTTCATCGCCTCGACCGCGGTGTGCACCGACCCGAACGCGGTCATCAGGATCACCGCGGTCTGCGGCTGCAGCGCCTTGGCCGTGCGCAGCACGTCGAGGCCGTCGCTGCCGCCCATTTTCAGGTCGCTGAGGACGACGTCGAAGTTGGTTTCGTGGAGACGCTCGAGGGCGATGTTGCCGTTGGCCGCTTCGGTCACCTCGTGGCCGGCTTCGGTGAGGGCGCGGGCGAGCGCGCGGCGAAGCGAATCGTGGTCGTCGGCGACGAGGATGCGTCCCATAGAAGGCTCAGGGCTCAAGGCTGAAGGCTGAAGGCGAAGGAGGCGAGGTCGACTTACCGCGGACGCGGCCCCCCGGGCGCGCCTGCGTCCGGCGACTGCACCGGCGGATGCTCGAGTGAGGGCGACAGCGGCAGCAGCAGGCGGAAGCAGGTGCCGGCACCGTCGACTCCGGACAGCACTTCGATTCGTCCCTCGTGTGCGTCCACGACCTTGCGTACGATCGACAGGCCGAGGCCCGAGCCGCGCGGCTTGGTCGTGAAGAACGGGTTGAAGATGCGTTCGCGGATGGTATCGGGAATACCCGGTCCGTCGTCGACGATCTCGATCTCCACGCCGGTGCCGGGCGCGTGGTCGGCGGTCGAGGCAAAGGTCAATCGGCGAACCACCGCCGCGCGCAGCAGGACGCGGCCGTGCCCGTTGAGCGCCTCGAAGGCGTTGGTCAGCAGGTTGGTGCACACCTGCCGCAACTGATGGCCGTCGCCTTCGATGTCGGGTAGGTTGTCGGCCAAATCGACGCTGACCGCGACGTCTCGCCGAGGCACCAGGCTCTCGGCCATCAGCAGCGAGTCCTGCAGCAGTTCATTGACCGCCACCGGCTCGACGTGCAGCCGCACCGGCCGCACGAAGTCGAGCACCTCGAGCACGATGGCGTTGGCCATCTTGGCTTCCGAGATGATGTCGTTCAGCATCGCCTGGGCCTCGGGGTTGTCGGTCAGCCGACGCTTCAGCAGCCCGGACATCACCTCGATCCCGGCCAGGGGATTCTTGACCTCGTGCGCGATCGCGGCGGCCATCTCGCCCAGCGCCGCCAGCCGGTCGCGCAGCCGCTCGCGCTCCTCCTGCTGTTCGACCCGGGTCAGATCCCTGAAGAACAGTGCCGCGCCGTTGACTTCGCCGAGCGGGTTGCGCACCAGCGACAACGTGAAGCCGATCGACCGGCCGGTCCGGGACAGCCGGACCTCGGCACGGTTGGGCAGCGGGTCGCTGCCGAACGCATGTTCGAGCACACGGACGATTTCGGGCACGTCCGCGAGGACCTCGGCGATCGGCCGGCCGACGTCGCCGGCGCTGGCCAGCACGTCGAGCGACGCATACGCCGCGTCGTTGATCGCCACCAGCCGGCCGTCACGGCGGATCACGACGACGCCGTTGCGCATGCCGGAGATCAAATCGCGGTAGAAGCGCTCCGGCACGATGTCCTCCTCATCGCCCGGAACGCGGCGAGGCACCATCGGAAAGCCCGGGAAGGCCAAGGTGGGCGCAGGAGCGTCGAGAGGGCGCATAGCGTGTACCCTGATTACATTCAAGGTGCATGCCGCTTACAGAAGCGCGCCTTTGTCAACAAAACTGAGGGTGGAATGCGGCGTCATCCATAACATTGGACAGCCGCGGTCGCAGAAATTGTAAACCGATGACAATTCCGGTCGTTGTCATGAACGTGTGGCGGGGACCGGCGGCGCCGACGCTTGCAACTCCTCCCACTCGGTCATCAAGTCGCGGATCTCCCACAGCACCGCCTGATGCCGGTCGAGCAGCGGCCTGGACCGCACCGCGTCCTCGTAGAAGCCAGTGTCGGCCATCGTCGCTTCCAGGGTGCGAATCTCGGCCTCGCGTTCGGCAATCCGCGCTTCCACGCGGGTCACGCGATCCTGGTGCGCCTCCCAGGTCCGGCGCACGCGGCGGTGCTCGGCGTCCTGGCGTTTGCGCGCGTCGCGGTCGTCAGGCGCAGCGCCGGTGGACGCCGGCGCCGACGTCGTCGGGGCGCGACCGGCTGACCCGCTCCGTGAATCCCGATCACCTCTACGGGAATCCGGTGAGGCGGCTGCCGCCGGCGGTGCGTCGGCGGCGCTGGGCGGCCCGCCTGCCGGCCTGACGAGCGGTGACGCCGTCGCGGGTTCGGCCTGCGCCTGGCTCCAGCGGAACTCCTCGTAGGTGCCCGGGTAGACCAACGCCTCCCCGTGACCGACCGCGATGATCTTGGTCGCGAGGCGGTCGACGAAGTACCGGTCGTGCGACACCAGGAGCAGCGTCCCGCCGAAGTCCTCCAGCGCGTCGAGCAGGACGTCCTTCGAATCGAGATCGAGGTGGTTGGTCGGCTCGTCGAGCAGCAGCAGGTTTGCCGGCCGGAGCAGCATGCGCGCCACCGCCAGACGGGTCCGTTCGCCCCCGGACAGCACCCCGGCTTTCTTGTGGACGTCGTCGCCGCTGAACAGGAAGCCGCCGAGGATGTTGCGGATCGCCGGCGCCATGTGCGTGGAGGAGGCGTCGGCCAGGGTCTGGTGGACGGTGCGCGTCGGGTCGAGCCGGTTGGCCTCGTCCTGCGCGAAGTACTGCGTCACCACCTGGTGCCCTTCGATGCGCCGGCCGGCGTCTGGGGCCTCGACCCCCGACAGCATCCGCATCAGGGTCGACTTGCCGGCACCGTTGGGGCCGACCAGTGCCACGCGGTCGCCGCGTTCGAGCAGCAGCGACAGGTCCGAGAAGATCGTCTTCGATCCGTAGGCCTTGCGGACGTGCGACAGTTCGAGCACCATTCGCCCGCTCCTGGGGCAGGAGGGGAAGGTGAAGTGGACCCGCTTGCGCTCGGGCGGCACGTCGATCGGCACCACCTTCTCGAGTTGCTTGATCCGGCTCTGCACCTGCGCGGCCTTGGTCGCCTGGTAACGGAAGCGGTCGACGAACGCCTTGACGCGCGCCACCTCCTCGTCCTGATCGCGCTTCATCTGGCGCAGCCGCTCCATGCGCGCCTCGTGTTCACGGAGATAGTAGGAGTAGTTGCCGATGTAGTCGGTGATCGTCCGCAGGCTCAGGTCGGCAATCCTGGTCACCACCGCGTCGAGGAAGTACCGGTCGTGCGAGACCAGCATGACCGCGCCCGGGTAGTCCGACAGGTACTCCTCGAGCCAGTTGCGGGCGTCGAGGTCGAGGTGGTTGGTGGGTTCGTCCAGCAGCAGCAGCCCGGGGCGCTGCAGCAACAACTTGGCCAGGGCAATTCGCATCTGCCAGCCGCCCGAGAACGTCTCGGTCTGGGATTCGAACTCGGCGGCGTCGAATCCCAGGCCGCCCAGCACCGTGGCGACACGCAAGTCCATGGTGTAGCCGTCGCGGGCCCGGAACTCGTCCTGGGCCTCGCTGTAGCGGATCAGCGCCGCCTCGTGCGCCGTGTCGTCGAGTGACGCATCGGCCAGCCGCTCCTCGAGCAGGTGCAGTTCTTCCTCGAGTGCGAGCAGCGGACCGAATGCCTGGCGCGCCTCGCCGACCAGGGTGCGGCCGCGGTGACCGAGGCCGTCCTGGGGGAGGTAGCCGATGGTCAGATCGGCGGGGGTCACCAGGCGGCCGGCATCGGGTTCGTCGAGGCCCCCCAGCATCTTGAGCAACGTCGTCTTGCCGGCGCCGTTCGGACCGCACAGCCCGACCCTGTCGCGCGCGTTCAACTGCCAGGTGACCTCGTCGAGCAGCACGCGAGCCCCGAACGCCTTCGTCAACCCGACCAGTTGCAGCATCGCCGCGATCGTAGCAGGACCGCTTCCGGTGGTGCGTGGCTTGCACTGTGGCGAAGACAGGAGCGTGCCATGTCAGTGTCTGTCCTCGCCGGAGGCCATCTCCGCCCGGTTCCGGTATCTGAGCCGACTATTTCCGTCCAAGGACGTCAGAGGAACAGGACACGCGGAGGCGATGCCGCGGGGTCGACTGCGCAGATGACGTCCAGCGACGAAGAGCTCGTTGCCCGTTCAGCGGGTGGCGACGTCGACAGCTTCAACCAATTGGTTGTGCGCTGGGAACGGCCGATCTATGCCCTGGCGTACCGGGTCATCGGGCGCGAGGAAGAAGCTCGCGACGTAGTTCAGGAGGCCTTTCTCCGGGCGTACCGGTCGATTGGCGGCTTCCGCGGGCAGGCCAAGTTCTCGTCGTGGCTGTACCGGATTACCCTCAACCTGTGCCGGGACTGGATACGCCGGCAGAAGCGCGCGCCGTTCGTCGACGCGCCGGAGGGGGTCGACGTCATCGAGCTGGCGGGCGAGCATGGGCCCGTCGAGTCGGTCGAGGATCTGGTGGCGCGCCGCGATCTCGGCGCGATCGTGACTCGGGCGATGGCCGCGCTGACCGATGATCAGCGCACGGCGATCGTGCTGAAGGAATACCAGGGGCTGACCTTCCAGGAGATCGCGGATCTTCAGAACTGCCCCTTGAGTACGGTCAAGACTCGGCTCTACCAGGGCCTGGTCGTGCTCCGGCGCGAGCTGGAGCGGCAAGGCATCACGTCGGACGTGGTGCTGCCGCACGCACGGCCGGCCGCCGGGCCGCGTCGACCGTGACGGCTGACATCCATGATCGACGACGTGACTCGCTGCCCCGACCCCGATGCCCTCGTAGTCCTGCTCTATGACGATGAGGGGGATGCCAGTGAGCGGGCAGCCTTGCAGGCGCACCTCGAGGGATGTGGGGGGTGCGCCGGCACGCTGACGTCGTTTCGCGCCGTCAAGGCCACGCTCGGCGCCTGGCTGCCACCGCCCCTTCCACTCGGCTTCGCAGTGGTCCGCAACCAGCCGATGCCGTGGCCCCGCCGCGTCCTGTGGACCGGCGGACTGAGTGCCGCCGCCGCCCTGGTCCTGGCCGCGGCAGCGTCCCTTGCCCAACTCCAGATCACCTGGGACGCCACCGGACTGACCCTGCGCACCGGCATGGCCGGGCAAGCGACGATGGCGTCGGCGGCGCCGGCG
>JACDAO010000038.1 GCA_013695405.1 Acidobacteriota bacterium
GTTCGGAGGCCGGATACCGCCGGTACTCCGACTCCGCGGTGGCCGAACGGCCGATCCGCGGATGGTACCCGGCCGTGAACGTTGGCAGCTCGCTGCCGACCGGGAAGACCGGGGCGCCGCGCTTCCGATCCGATCTCCGGGACGGCAGCCTCGTGCCGATGTCCCGCCTGCAGCGAGGCACCGGACGTTCGATCCGATCGTCGGGGCCAATGTCGGTCGTCGGCTCGGGAAGTTGACGGCCTTCGGCAGCGCCGCGAGCCGCCTGCCACTCATGAGAATGGCGACGGCCTCCGCACAGGCATCTCGACCGGTGGGCGTGGCGCGCGAACTCTGGCATCACCGCGTGACCGGCCTGACGCGACTCGGCTGGCTGCACCGCGAGCAGGACAGGTTCCGTGGCACGCGCGTCCTCGTCGGCGGTGGGCATTGGGTGTACCTCACGCCAGGCATCGGCGTGCTGGTCGGCAGGGGCGTCAACGTTCAGGCCGAGGTCAAGGTGCCGATCTACCGGGCCTTGTCGAAAATGCAGCTGGACTCGCCGGCGATCTTCCAGGTGGGGATGAGCCGCGCATTCTGAAAGGGCAGACGATGGGAAGAGTCGGAGTGCTGATGGGTGTGCTCGGCATGCTCGGGGTCTGGGCCGCTGAGGGACGGAGCGAGAGTCAGACAGCCAAGGGCGCGGAAACAGGCGTCCTGAAGGTGTCGGGGATGGCGTGCGGCGCATGTGCCGCCAAAGTCGCGAAGGAAGCCCGGAAGCTCGAAGGCGTGCTCGACGTGACGGTCAGCCAGCCGAAGGAGCGCGCCGAGATCACCTTCGATCCCAAGAAGACCTCGCTCGACGCCATCCTCGAGGCAATCAACGCGAAGACGCCGTTCAAGGCCGAGGTGCCGGCGAAGAAGTAACGGTCAACGTTCAGGCCGAGGTCAAGGGCCGCTCGGCGAAGCGGCCCGGCCTCCATGGTTGTCAGGGCCTGCGCGTTCTGTGTGCCACGTACGCACGCGTCCTCGCCGCGGCGTCCACGAAAGATCCGACGATGACGCCTCCGGCGTTGATGCCAAACGCCCGCGTGGCTGTCGCGCCCGGGACGTCGAGCGTCAGGTAGTCATCGCCGACGCGAAGGAAGCCGTGGAACCGATTGGCGGCATCAAGGTAGATGCCGACGATCTCTCCTCGCGGGCTCACGTCCCACGCACTTGTCGCGATGCTGCCAGGCACGACGAACGGGGTGAACTGCCCGCCTTCGATCACATACCCTTCAGGGCGGCCCGTCATCATGTTCGTGAACAGACCGGCCACGAGGTGGCCCTCGGGCCGTCTCACGCTGGTGCCGGCGATTCGCCCCGACGTCTACGAGGCCTATCTCAAGGGCCGGTACGAGTGGAACCGGCGGACTCCGGCTTCGCTCCAACTCGCCATCGCGCACTTCGGCCGCGCGATCGACCTGGACCCGACGTATGCCCCCGCGCACGCCGCGCTTGCCGACTGCTACAACCAGCTCGGCACCGTGATCGTCGGCACAGGCTCCCCGCGCGCTCATCGTCCTCGTGCCGAGGCAGCGGCGATCAAGGCGCTGCAGATCGATCCGGCCTCGTCGGAGGCGCACGCGACCCTGGGGTACGTGCGTCACTACCAGTGGCAGTGGGCCGAAGCCGAGAAGGCATTCCTGCGGGCCATCGATCTCAATCCAAGCAACGCCCTCGCCCGTCTGTGGTACGCCAACCTGCTGATGTCGCGACGACGATTCGACGAGGCGCTCCGACAGGCATACGCCGCCCGGGACCTCGATCCGTTCTCGCTGATCGTCAACTCCAACATCGGATGGATTCTCGACAGTGCCGGCCGCCGCGAAGCAGCCATCGACCACCTGACGCGCACCGTGGCACTCGATCCCGAGTATCCGCAGGCACGATGGCGGCTGGCCGACGTGCTGGCGTTGTCGGGCCGATACGATGACTCGCTCGTGCAACTGAAGGAGGTCGTGCGGATGACGAATCGGTCGTCGTCGAGCCTGTCGATGCTTGCCTCCGTGTACGCGCGAATGGGACGCACGGATGAAGCGCGCGCCATCCTCCGCGAGCTGCTCGAGACGGCTCGGGACCGATATGTGCCGCCTACCCACATCGGCCGCGTGCATGCCGCGCTCGGAGACGTCGAGCCTGCGCTCCACTGGGTGGAGCGAACGTATGATGAGGGCGCCAACTCCGTGGCCTACATGACGATCGAGCCCTGGTACGAGCCGATACGCTTCCATCCGCGCTTCCGGTCGATACTGCAGCGCACGGGGCAGCAATGACCACTGGCGGGGCCGTGCCAACCTCCTCGACTGACGTCACACGCCTGCTGCAGCGATGGTCCGAAGGGGATGCAGAAGCCCTCGAGCGACTGCTCCCGCTGGTCTATGGCGAACTGCGCCGGATCGCGTCGCACCAACTCCGGCGGGAGCGCGCGAATCACACGCTCGCGCCGACTGCCCTCGTTCACGAACTCTACTTGAAGCTCGTCGACCAGCGACGGTCGTCATGGCAGAACCGCGCACATTTCTATGGTCTCGCCGCGCAGTTGATGCGCCGCATCCTGGTGGATCATGCTCGGGCACAGCACGCGGAGAAACGGGGCGGTCTGACCACGCACGTCTCGCTCGCGGATGCATTCGGTGACGATCGGCCGGAGCCCGGCGCACGAGACGCGGCGGTGGACGTGCTCGCCATCGACGAAGCGTTGGCGCGGCTCACCGCCCTGGATCACGACCAGGCCCGCATCGTCGAACTCCGGTTCTTCGCCGGACTCACCGTCGAGGAGACCGCGCTCGTCCTGAAGCGCTCACCACGCACGGTCAAGCGTGAATGGCGCCTGGCACGGGCGTGGCTCTACCAGGCGCTGCGCGCATGACAACCGGCGTTCGAGAGTCCGCAAGGTGATCCTGGGCGGCGCGAGCCTACTTCGTTGCCGCCGCGGCCCCGAGTTCGATCACCCTGGCCAGCGCTCGCGGCTGGTCCTTGACCTTCTCGGTCACGACGGTGATGACGACGCGCATGCCGCTCTTGACGTCGGCCATCGTCATCGGCTGCCTGGCCTTGACGACCTTGGTGGCCTTGGTGACGTACACCGTCACCTCCTTGCCCGCCTTGTCCTTGAGCATCACGTGATCGGCAGCTGCCATGGTCACGGTGCCGAGCACCTTGTGCTCGTGACCTTCATGCGCACGCACGAGGCTCGCGCCCGGCGTGGCCAGCAGCCCTGCCGTCAACAACAACGTCACTACGATTCGTCGAGTCATGATGTCCTCCCTTACGGTGTCATGAGTTACAACCACAGCCGCAGCCCGATCGCGAGTCTCGCGCCGCTGCTCTTCTTGCCCTCGCCACGGGCGAGGTCCGCGGTGCCGAAGTACTGTCGATTCCACGTCACGCCCACGTACGGCGCGAACTCGCGGCGAATCTCGTAGCGCAGGCGCAGGCCTGCGTCGGTCGAGCTGAGCCCGGCCCCGATGCCGCGCTCCAGATCGTCCTTGCCGTAGATCTGCACCTCGATGAGCGGCTGCAGAATCAGCCGGTTCGTGAGCAGCAGCTCGTATTCGGTCTCGACGCGAAGGTGCGTGCGTCCCGACGCGCCGACATAGGCGGTGGCTTCGACCTCGAACCAGTAGGGCGCCAGGCCCTGGACACCGACCGCGGCCCAAGTCTGCGCCGGACCCGGCCGCAGGTCCTGCCGCGCGCCAGCCACCAGATCCCACCACCTCGCGATGGCGCGCCCATACAGGACGTGCGCCTCGGCGTCGTCGACCCGCCCGTTTGCCCTCTCGCCTTCGGTGCGGAACCACAGGCGGTTGCGGTCCTGGCCGACCCAGCCCTTGTTGTCCCAGCTCAGACCGTCGTCACCGCCACCGGCCTGCCATTCGAGCTGGTCGAAGAGGACGAAGTAGTTGATGGCGTTGTCGTGGACGGTGTGCCCCCGGACGTCCGGGAACGCCGCCTTGCGATCCTCGTCGGTCACTGGCGGAATGAACGACGGCAGTTCGACGCCCAGCGGCATCTGGTGCATGGAGTGGTCGACCGCCGTGGGGGCCGCCGGCGGCGACGTTTGTGGTGCAGGCTGCGTCGCGCCGTGTCCCCCATGCCCGCCGTCCTGCGGCGCCGAGG
>JACDAO010000044.1 GCA_013695405.1 Acidobacteriota bacterium
CGCAACACCACCTTGACGGCCTCCGCACCGTGACACGAGCCGGGTGACGCGCTGCATCGCTGAGCTCGTGCCTGCCTGAAATCCTGAACGTCTCCAATTCTGAAATTGTCAGAATACGCCCGGCACCATTTTCCAGCGCACGCTGCGCTGGTAGTGGCGATAGGGCGTGCCGAAGGCGTCGATCAGGCTCCGTTCCTCGAATGGGATCGCCAGTGCCAGGTACGCGATGCTGATCAGCGCGAACGACGCCCGGGTGGCGGTCATTGTCGGCGCGCCGGCCATCAGCAGCACCCAGCCGAAATAGATCGGATGGCGCACCACGCCGTACAGGCCGCTGGTCTCGAGCGCTCGGGCCGGTCCGACCCCGGGCGGCGTCCAGCCCGCCAGTTCCTTCACATCGAGGGTGCGCGCGGCCACCAGGGTCACCCACACTCCGGCAAGCTGCAGGGCGTAGCCGACGACGCGCGGTGCGCCGTGCAGTTCGTACCAGGTGCCTGGTAGCGGACGCCAGGCCAGGCAGCAGCCCAGGAACAGCACGCTCGCAACGATGACGTAGAGCAACCGCTCGACGGCCGACCCGACTCGACGATGGAGCCAGTGCTTGAGCGGTGTGCGCGCCAACAGGCTGTGATGGAGCGCAAAGGCCGTGAACAGCGCGACGTTACCAGCCAGCGGCCACCACGGCGCGGTGCCCACGGTCGCGACCGCATCGAACCAGCGGGCGTACGCCAGCCCACCGACGGCAAGTGCGGCCGCAAAGAGCAGTGCCGCCCCGACCCGAAGGGCACTCGTTGGCGTCGATACAGGATGGGACATGGGCACCCGGCGCGGTAGAGGGCTGCATAGTATAGTTCCGCCTATGCGATGGCCCTCCCGCGTGGTGATTTCCGGTATCGGGGTCGTGTCGCCCTACGGCGTGGGACGCGAGCACTACTGGACGCACGTCCGGGACGGCTGCAGCGGCACCAGGCGCATCGACGAGTTCGACCCATCCCCCTATGCGTGCCAGGTCGCCGCGCCGCTGCCACCCCTGTCGATCGACCAGGCGGTGCGGATCGACGGCGACAACGGCGACGACATCCTGCGCGAGCGTGCCGACTCGCGGCGGTACTCACGGGCGTCGCTGGCCGGCGTGATTGCCGCGCGCGAGGCCTGGGCCGATGCCGGGCTCCACCTCGGCGAACCGGGCGCCGGCGTGATCATCGGCACCGGCGGCGGCGGCATCGAACTGGGCGAACGCCAGTATCGCGAGTTCTTCACCGACGCTCTCAAGCGGGTCACCCCCTACGCCATCCCGGTGTCGATCTGCGGGATGCTGTCGAGCGAGATCTCGATGGCCCTGCAACTGCACGGCATCAGCCACGTGCTCTCGACCGGATGCACCAGTTCGACCGATGCCACCGGCTACGCGCTGAGCCTGCTGCGTGCCGGCGAGGCCGACGCGCTGCTGTGCGGCGGCGTCGACGCCTGCGTGACGCCCGGCATGATCTACGGGTTCTCGCGGATGCGGGCGGTCTCGACCGCGTTCAACGACTGCCCTGAGCAGGCCTCGCGGCCGTTCGATCGAGCCCGCGATGGCTTCGTGCTCGGCGAGGGCGCGTGGATGTACGTGCTCGAGCTCGAGGAGCGTGCGCTGGCGCGCGGCGCCCACGTGTACGGCGTGATCGAAGGGTACGGGTCGACCTGCGACGCGTACCATCGCGTCCAGATGGATCCGGAGGGCGTGCAGATCGTCAGGGCCATGGCCCTGGCGATGACCCGGGCGGAGCGCGATCCGGAATCGATTGGCTACGTGAATTTTCACGGCACCTCGACGCAACTCAACGACGTGATCGAGATCAAGTGCGTGCGCGACGTGTTCGGCGATCATGCCGAGCGACTGTGCGGGTCGTCGACCAAGTCGATGGTCGGTCACCCGCAAGGCGCCAGCGGCGCCTGCGGCATCGTCACCACCGCACTGGCCCTCGACCGCGGCTTCCTGCCGCCGACCATCAACATGCACGACGCCGACCCGGCGTGTGATCTCGACGTCATTCCCAACGTCGGCCGGGCGGTGCAGGTCGAGGCGGCGCTCTGCAACTGCCTCGGGTTCGGGTCCAAGAACAGCGCCGTGGTCCTCGCCAGGGCGGACGCGTAAGTGGACCCTGACGTCATCGTCTCGGGCGCCGGTCCGGCGGGGGCGTTCGCGGCAGTCCTGCTGGCGCGGGCCGGCGTCCGCGTGACGCTGATCGATCGCGAGACCTTCCCCCGCCACAAGCTGTGCGGCGACACCCTCAATCCCGGCGGCCTGGCGCTGCTGCGCCGGCACCGGCTGCACGAGCCGATCGAGCAACACGGCCTGCCGCTTGACGGCATGCTGGTGACCGGCGAGTCGGGGGTCCGCATCAGCGGCACGTATGGTCCCGGCCTGGTCGGACGAGCCTGGTGCCGGAGCGCGCTGGATCAGCAGTTGCTGCACGCCGCGGCCTCGGCCGGCGCCGAGGTGCGGACCGGCGTGCTCGTCCAGGAGCCGTATCTGTCCCACGCTGCGGGTCGCGTCGGGGGGGTACGGCTCAAGACTGGCGACGGGCGCAGTGAGGTGCTGCGCGCCCGATGGACGATCGCCGCCGACGGTCGTCGCTCGCGACTGGCGCTGGCGCTCGGGCTGATCCGCCAGCCGGCGCAGCCGCGGCGCTGGGCAATCGGCACTTACGCCAGCGGCGTATCCGAGCTCGGCACGCTCGGCGAGATGCACGTCCGGCGCGGCCATTACATCGGCGTCGCACCGGCCGCCGGCGGCGCGGCCAACCTGTGTCTGGTGACCGCCGATCGCGCCGGCCTGCACGATCCCGCCGGTCGGTTGTGGGCGGCGCTGCAC
>JACDAO010000060.1 GCA_013695405.1 Acidobacteriota bacterium
AGCCGGCGCCGGCGCAGCCCGTGCCGCCGCCGCCACCCGAGGCCCTGCCGCAGCCCGCCACCCCGCCCCAGGCGGGGCCGGTGCGCAGCGTGACGATCAACGAAGCGGTTGCGCTTGCGCTGGAGCAGAACGTCTCGCTTCGCGTGCAGCGGATGACCCCGGAGATCGTCGGACTCGACCTGGCGCAGGTCTACGCGGCGTGGCTGCCGGCGCTGGCTGGCAACCTTCTGTACCAGAGCCTCAAGCAGCCGCCGTCGTCGTTCCTGCAGACCGGCGAGGACACGCCGTTCACGCAGGATCAGCTCATTGGCAGCTTCGGCGTCGAACAGGTTCTGCCGACCGGCGGTTCCTACGCGCTGGGCTACGAAGCCAGCCGCACCGAGAACAACAACGCGTTCGCGACCTTGAATCCGGCCACGCGCGGCAACCTGACGTTCTCGTTCACGCAGCCGCTTCTCCGCAATCGCGGCATCGACAACACACGGCTGAACCTCGTCGTCAGCCGCAACAATCGCTCGATCAGCGACCTCGATCTGCGTAACACCGTCGTCGGCACGGTGCGCGACGTCAAGAACGCCTACTGGGACGTCGTCGTCGCGCGCTCCAACCTCGCCGTGCAGCAGCAGACCCTCGAGCTGGCCCGTCAGACCCTGGGTGACAACCGCAAGCGCGTCGAGGTGGGCACGATGGCGCCAATCGACATCGTGCAGGCCGAGGCCGAAGAAGCGTCCAACGAGGAGAACGTGATCATCGCCGAGCAGACGCTGGCACAGGCGCAGGACCGGCTGCGCGCGCTGCTGCTCGATCCCGGCACGCCGGACTTCTTCGACACCACCTTCGAGACCACCGAGCTGCCGGCATTGGCCGCCGCGCCGGTCGACGTCGACGCCGCCGTGGCGGCAGCCATCGCCAACCGGCTCGATCTGCAGCAGGCGCGCAAGCAGCTGGAGAACAACGAGGTGCGCATCCGCTTCTTCCAGAATCAGGTGCTTCCCGCGATCGGCGCCAACGTCGACTACGGGCTTGCCGGGCTTGGCGGCACCATCAATCAGCGCGACAACACCGTGTTCCCGCCAGGCCCGCCCACGAGCACACGGCAGCGCGGGTACAGCGACGTCGTGCGGGACATTTTCGGCTTCGACTTCCCGACCTGGACCGTCAGCCTGCAGGTCAACTATCCGCTTGGCCGGAATCCCAACCGAATCAACCTCGAACGCGCGCGCCTGCAGAACGATCAGTCGCTGCTGCAGTTGCGCGACCTCGAGCGACAGGTGGTCCAGCAGGTACGTGACCTGGCACGCCAGGTCAACACCAACCTGAAGCGCGTCGCCACCACGCGCGCCGCGCGCAGTCTTGCCGAGCGACGGCTCGAGGCCGAGCAGAAGAAGTTCGGCGTCGGACTGTCGACCACCTTCAACGTGTTGCAGGCCCAGCGCGACCTCGCGGCCGCGCGCAACAACGAACAGCGCGCCATCCTCGACTTCGAGAAGTCGAGGGTCGACTTCGAGGCCTCGCAGGAGGCGTCGATCTCCGGCGGCGGCGGCATCTCGCTGGTCGGCACGTCGCAGCAGGGCAACACCTCCACCGCTGGCGCCGGCGGCACGCAGGTCGGCACTCAGCAGAATGGCCAGCAGCAGGGCGGCACCCAGCAGCAGCAGCAGCGGCAGCAGTAGAGGGCGGCGAGGCGTTATCCTGCTCGCGTGCCTCCGGTGTCGGTGACGGTCATCACCAGGAATGCCGCCCGCCACATCGAGCAGACGCTGCGCTCGGTCGACTGGGCGGCCGAGCGGATCGTCGTCGACTGCGGCAGTACCGACGACACCGTCGCCCTGGCCCGCCCACTGGCCACCCTGGTCGCCGTGCGGGCGTGGGACGGCTACGGCGCCCAGAAGAACCACGCCGCCAGCCTGGCCGCGCACGACTGGATCCTGTCGCTGGATGCCGACGAAGTCGTCAGCGATCCCTTGCGCGACGCGATCGCTGGGCTGGGCGCCGACCCTTCGGCGGCGGCATGCCGGATGCCGCGTGTCACGTGGTACCTGGGCCGCTGGATTCGTTCGACTGACTGGTATCCCGATCGATCGACCCGCCTGTACGACCGGCGGCGGGCCCGCTGGGACGACCGCCCGGTGCACGAGGCCCTGGTGGTCGACGGCGAGGTCGGCGACCTGCACGGCGAGATCGAGCACCGCCCGTACGCCGACGTCGCCGACCACCTCGCCCGGATCAACCACTACACCACGCTTGCGGCGGCGCAGATGGACGCCGAGCGCCGCGGCGTCCGTGCCTGGCACCTGCCGGTGCAGCCGATCGCGGCTTTCCTGCGCAACTACCTGGCCCGCGGCGGCTATCGCGACGGCGTGCCCGGGCTGGTGGTGTCGCTGCTCGGCGGCGTCTACGTGCTGCTCAAATACGTCAAGTTGTGGGAGCGGCGCCATTCCGGGCGCCACGCGCCATGACAATCCGCTCGCTGCACGTCGACACCGCACGAACCTGGCGCGGCGGCCAGAATCAGGCACTGCTCACCGTCAAGGCCTTGCGTGCGCTCGGGCACCCGACGCTGCTCGTCGCCCATCCCGATGGCGAACTGCGCCGACGAGCGCCACAGGACGATCAGCTGATGCCGCTGGCACCGCGGTTCGAGGTCGACTTCCATGCCGCGTGGAAGCTGGCGCGGTGCGTGCGCGACTTCCGACCCGCAGTCATCCACGCCCACGATCCGCACGGGGTGGCGATGGCCGCACTGGCACTCGCCTTCTCGATGCCCTCGCCGCCGCCACAGCTGGTCGCGTCCCGGCGCGTCGACTTCGCGCTCAAGGGCAGCCGGTTGTCGCGCGCCAAGTACCGGCAGGTGGCGCGGTTCATCTGCGCGTCGGCAGCGATCGGCGAGATCCTGACCCGTGACGGCATCGAACGCGACCGCATCGTCACCGTACACGAGGGGGTCGACCTGGCGCACGTCGCCCATGCCACGCCGGTCTCCCTGCACGAGACGTTCTGGCTACCGCACGGCGCGCCAGTGGTGCTCAACGTGGCCGCGCTGGTGCCGCACAAGGGCCAGCGTCACTTGATCGACGCCTTCGCCGAGGTCGCTCGCGTGCTGCCGGACGCCCGCCTGGTGATCCTCGGGCAAGGCGCCCTGCTCGATCCGCTCACGACGCAGGTGCGGCAACTCGGCCTCGAGCGCCACGTGCTGCTGCCCGGTTTCCGCATTGACGTGCTGTCGTTGATGAAGACCTGCGACCTGTTCGTGATGAGCTCGACGATGGAAGGACTCGGGACGTCGCTGCTCGACGCCATGGCGTGTGCCCGCCCGATCGTCGCCACCGCGACCGGTGGCATCCCGGAGGTCGTCGAACACGAGGACACCGGACTGCTGGTGCCGCCGAGGGACGCCGGGGCCCTCGCCGAGGCCATCCTGACGATGCTGCAGGACGACACCCTGGCGCGCCAGTACGGCGCCGCCGGCTACGAACGGGTACGCAAGCGGTTCAGCGTCGAACGCATGGTCGAAGAGACCGTACAGGTCTACCGCAGCCTCTAGAGTCGGGAGCCGGGCACCGGGGCATCGGGCATCGGGCATCAGGCGCCTGTAGCCTGTAGCCTGTCGCCCGTAGCCCCCATGCCCGAACTGCCGGACCTGTCGCTCTACGTCCACGCACTGCGCAGCCGCGTGCTCGGGCGGGCGCTGCACGGCGTGCGAGTCGCCACTCCGTTCCTGCTGCGCACGGTCTCTCCGCCGCTGGACTCATTCACCGAACGCGCCGTTGCCGGGATCGGGCTGCTCGGCAAGCGCATCGTCTTCTCGTTCGACGGCGACCTGCACCTGGTGCTGCACCTGATGATTGCCGGACGGCTGCACTGGAAGGCAACTGGCGCCGCCCTGCCTGGCAAGAACGGCCTGGCGGCGTTCGATTTTGCCAGCGGCACCCTGACCCTGACCGAGGCCGGTTCCAAGCGCCGTGCCTCGCTGCACGCGGTCGAGGGCGCCGAAGCCCTGGCGGCCATCGACCCCGGCGGCGTCGACGTCCTGGCGATCGACCGCGACGGCTTCGCCGCGGTGCTTCAGCGCGAGCGTCACACGCTCAAGCGGGCCCTTACCGATCCACGGCTCTTCAGCGGCATCGGCAACGCCTATTCCGATGAGATCCTGCACGCGGCGCGGCTGTCGCCGCTGCGTCAGACGCACCAGTTGCATGACGACGAGATCACGCGGCTGCACGCGGCCACTCAGCAGACCCTGCACCTGTGGGTCAACCGGCTGCAGGCACGCGCCGGCGACGCCTTCCCGGAGAGGGTCACCGCGTTTGTCGACGGCATGGCGGCACACGGACGGTACGGCCAGCCCTGCCCGGCCTGCGGCACGCCGATCCAGCGGTTGGTGTACGCCGCCAACCAGGCCAACTACTGCCCCACCTGCCAGACCGATGGCACGCTGCTGGCCGACCGGGCGCTGTCACGGCTGCTGCGTGGCGACTGGCCGCGATCGGTCGAGGAGCTCGAGTCGTACAAGGCGGATCGCGCCGGGCCCGCCGGCCCCGCCGCGCGCCGTGACCGTCGCGGCTAACGGCCCGCTCGTGTCTTCGGATTGGGGCGACAGAACGCCCGCAGCGGGCAGTGGGCGCTGCCCGTCGATCGTCCCCACCCGCACGCGCCCATCATGCTCATGTGGCACAGCGAGAAGTCGTAGCGCACGGGATCGACGGGGTCGAGTCTTCGCAGCGTGGCGGTGATGTCAGCGGCCATCCGCCAGCCGGGGCTCAGGTACCGCGTGAGCCGCAGGCACCGACCGACACGGATCGTGTGGGTATCGAGCGGGATGACGAGTCGCGACCGCGAGATGCGCGTCCACCCGCCCGGGTCGACCGCATCGGCCCGCACCATCCAGCGCAGGAACAGATTCAGG
>JACDAO010000075.1 GCA_013695405.1 Acidobacteriota bacterium
CGCCTCGAACGTGAAAATCACCACCGACGACGACCTGGCACGCGCCCGGGACGCGTTGTCGGCGCACGAACGGCAGGTCGTGCCGGGCGGCACGAGAATCGGCATCGGCTACGACTCGCACCGCTTCGCCGACGGACGGCGGCTGGTGCTCGGCGGCGTGGCGGTGCCCGACGCGCGAGGGCTGGCGGGACATTCCGATGGCGATGCGGTCTGCCACGCCGTCATCGACGCGGTGCTGGGCGCCGTCGCCGGTGCCGACGTCGGCGGGCTGTTCCCGGATACCGATCCCGCGTGGAAAGACGCCGACAGCCTGGTGCTGTTGCGCCACGCGTGGGCTCGCGTCGCGGCGGCTGGATGGCGTATCGGCAACCTCGATCTGGTGGTGATTTGCCATCGTCCCAAGATCGGACCGATCGCCGGGGCGATCCGCCGGTCCGTGGCAGGCGCGCTCGACGCCGACACCGAGCGGATCGGCATCAAGGGGAAGACCCCGGAAGGCACGTCATCGCTCGAAGACGCCCTGGTCGTGCACGCGGTGGTGTTGCTCGAGCGCCGTTAGTGGAGCACCCGGTACCCGCAGAGCGACGGCGTGCGCCTTGCTACACTTCGGCGTGCGCGTCCGCTTCGCCCCCAGTCCCACCGGCTACCTGCACGTCGGCAATGCCCGCACCGCTTTGTTCAACTGGCTGCTCGCCCGCGGGCAGGGCGGCACCCTGATCCTGCGCCTGGAAGACACCGACGAGGCGCGGTCCACCATGGCGTCCGCCGAGGGCATCCTCGACGATCTTCGCTGGCTCGGGCTCGACTGGGACGAAGGGCCCGACCGGGGGGGGCCGGTGGGCCCCTACCGTCAGACCGAGCGGTTGCCGCTCTATCGGGCGCACGCCGACCGACTGCTGTCCAGCGGCGACGCTTACCACTGCTTCTGCACCCCGGGCGACCTCCAGGCGGCGCGCGACGTCGCCGTGCGTGACGGCCGGACCCCGCAGTATCCGGGCACCTGTCGCACGCTCGATCCCGCGGTCGTGCAGCGGCGCCTCGCGGCTGGCGAGCCGGCTGCGGTGCGCTTCCGGGTGCAGGGCGTCGACTCGGCCGTGACCTTCACCGATCGGGTGCGCGGTGCGATCACCACCGAGATCGCGTCGATCGGCGACTTCGTCCTGCTGCGGCAAAACGGCTGGCCGGCCTACAACTTCGCCGTCGTCGTCGACGACGTGCTGATGGGCGTGACGATGGTGGTGCGGGGCGAGGACCATGTGCCGAACACGCCGCGACAGGTGTTGATCTACCGAGCCCTCGGCGTCGAGCCGCCCGATTTTGCTCACCTCTCGCTGGTGCTCGGGCACGACCACGCCCCGCTGTCCAAGCGGCATGGCGCGGCCAGCGTCGCCGAGTTCCGGGCCCGCGGCATCCTGCCCGAAGCGCTGGCGAACTACCTGGCGCTGATCGGCTGGTCACCCGGCCACGACCAGGAGATCCTGCCGACCGACGAATTGGCACGGCGGTTCAGGGTCGAGGACGTCACCCGGAGTGCCGGCGTGTTCGATCCGGACAAGCTGTCGTGGATGAACCGCCACTACGTCAAGGAGGCGCCGGCCGCGCGCATCGCCGGCTTGCTGCGTCCGCATCTGTCGGTGCAGGGACTGCTCGATGCCGCCGCTCCCGCCGACCCGCGCGTGGACGCGTTCCTCCTGGCGTGTGTGCCGATCGTGGCCGGCGCGGTGGATCAACTGGCGGACGCCCCGGCGCGGCTGCGGGTGGTGTTCGAGACACCGGAGCCTGACGCGGTGCGCGCGGCGTTGACCCGCGCGGGCGAGGGCGCGCACGACGGCGAACGCAACGTCGTCGTCGCCTTCGCGCAGGAGCTCAGCACCCGACCGCGGCTGACCCTCGAGACCTTCCGCGAGGCGGCGCACCAGGTGCGACAGCGCACCGGCCAGAAAGGCCGCGCCCTGTTCCATCCGATTCGGCTGGTGCTGACCGGGGCCGACAGCGGACCGGAACTCGATCTACTGGTGCCGGTGATCGAAGCCGGCGCCGACCTGCCGGCGGCGGTGGGCGTCCCGCCGATTGCCGGCTGCCGTGAGCGTGCGGCCGCGTGCGCGGCGGTGCTGACGGAGCGCTGAGGATGACGCCGAGGCTGGTCGTCGGCGTCCACCCGGTGCGCGAGGCGCTGCGCGCCGGTGGCGTTCAGGAGGTGCGAGTCGGGCAGAGGGCCGACAGCCGGGTCGCCGACATCGTGCGGCTGGCCGAGGCCGACGGGGTTCCCGTGATCAGGGTCGATGGCGCGGACCTGGACCGACTCGCGGCCGGGCACCGGCACCAGGGCGTGCTCGCCACGCTGGCCGACGCGCCACGGCGCTGGACGCTCGAGCAACTGGTGGCGGCCGATCCCCGACCACTGATCGTCATCCTGGATGGAGTCGAAGATCCGCACAACGTCGGCGCCATCCTGCGCACGGCCGACGCGGTGGGCGCCACCGGCGTGGTGCGGCAGGACCGTCACGCGGCGGCGCTCGGGCCCGCCGCGGCGCGCTCGTCGGCCGGTGCCGTGGCCCATGTCCGGATCGCCGAGGTCGTCAACATCGTGCGGGCGATCGAGACCCTGAAAGCACTCGGCGTGTGGGTGGTCGGACTCGATGCCGAGGGTGCGCAGGCCTACGGCACGGTCGATTATCGACCCGGAACGGCGCTGGTCGTTGGCGCCGAGGGCGAAGGATTGCGGCGGCTGGTCCGCGAGCACTGCGATTTCGTGGTGGCGCTGCCGATGCGCGGGCACGTCGGGAGCCTCAATGTGTCGGTGGCGGCCGGGGTGCTGTTGTACGAGGTCATGAGACAGCGCAACGTGGGCGACTTGCCTGACGTATCAGAGTCGCGGTAGACTCACGGGTTGCCGGAGGCGGAGAGGTCGCAGGTGAGTGCGCCGCGGCGAGGCGGGGCGCGCGTCCTTGTGACGACCAGAATGCGTGTGCTACTATTCCCTCCTTTGTCCGGCTGGCGTAGCTCAGCCCGGTAGAGCAGCTGATTTGTAATCAGCCG
>JACDAO010000087.1 GCA_013695405.1 Acidobacteriota bacterium
CCGCAGATGCGCCGCGCGTGCCTGGCCGTGCAACAGCGGCGCGAGCCGGGTCATGCCGCGACGCGGATCACCGGAGTCGGCCCAGGCTTCCACCGCGAGCATGCGCATCGCGTCGTCAGTCGGGAAGCGTTCAGAAAAGCGATCGAGTTCGGCCGCCAGCTCGGCGCGCGAGCTCATCGCTACCGCGAGACGCAGGCGCGACGCCTGCCAGGCGGGTTCAGTGGCCATCGCGGTCGACGGCACCTTCTGCCAGGCGGTCATTGCGGCGCGCGTCTCGCCAGCGCGTTCGAGGTCGAGCGCGGCGGCGGCACGGGTCCGCGACCAGTCGCCGAGGCCTGGCACCGCCCCTTCGGCCGCATCGAGCGCGGCTACCACCTCGCGCGGATCGCCAGTCGCTTCTGCCAGTGCCACCCATTGCCGGTACACGTCTGGGGACGCGACGCCGTCGCGGGCCAGCGACGCGGCCAGGGTCCGGGCACGCGCGCGGTCGGCACGCGCGACAATCCAGAAATGCTCCTCGCGCTGAGTCACGCCGAACGGGCGCAGGCGCTCGCTCTCGACAAAGCGCGCGGCGGCGTCGGACCACTGGCCGCGGTCGCGAGCGACCCGACCCAGGCCGAGCAGTGCCTCGGCACGCTGGTCCACGTTCAGTGACTGCGCCGAAGCTACGGCCCCGGTGGCGGCCACCAGCAGCAGGCAGGTACGGAGCGCGGGGCGCAGCAGGTTCGCGGTCATTCCGCCGCCTTCAGCAGGTCGGCGTAGACGCGCTCGGCGTGGTCGAACTGTCTCGCCCTGCGGAGCGCATCGGCGTATCGGAGCAGCACGTCCGGATCCTCTTCATGGCGGGCCGCCAGGCGCGCAAACGCTCGCAGTTGCAGACCGCGCACCTCGTCGCGATCGGTCGCGGCGATCAAGGCTTCCAGATGGCGACGCGACAGCCGCGGCCGCTGCAACGCGGCCTCCGCGGTGTCGCGGGTCAGAGCGCTGACCTCCGGCGTGCGGGCGTGCACGTCGAGCCACAACAGGTCGCGGTTCAGGTAACGGAAGGCCAGCAGTTCGAGGGCGACCGACAGGATGAAGACCAGCAGCAGGCGACGCGGCATCACGCCACCGCCCGGGTGCGATCCACGACGTGCGCGTCAGCGGCGGTACCGGTGAAGCGCAACCCGATGGCCCAGGCGCCAGCGGCGCGGCCTTGGTCCTGAATGGCGCGGAGCCTGACGACCTCGGCGGTCTGCCGATGCGCCCCCGAGGCGGTGTGTATTTCGACGACGGCCTCCGAGCCGAGCGGAAGCGGCAGAGCCGACACCACCGAGACCCCGGAGGCGCTCAGATCGCGCGACGTCACCAGCTGCGTGGTCCGTCCCCGCGCCTGCAGACGCACCGGAACGCGTACAAAACGCCGCACCGCGCGCGGTGCGACCCGGCGCTGCAACTGGAGCCACAGCTGTTGCGCAAGCAGGGCCGGCAGCGATGGACGACGCAGGCCGTGCAGAAGTTCAGGCACCACGGTGTCGAAGATCGCGTCGCTGATGGCGTCCATCTGCTGGCGCGACGGATCGACGAAGCGCACGCCGAGCGGCGACCAGCCGTCGGGCTGCGGGGGGTGCGCCATGATCACCTCGACGTCCAGGTTCACGACACCCGCCGGCAAAGTGCAGGTCGAGCCGACGCCGGCATCCGACCGGGAGCGGCTCCGGCCAGAGCAGACGGCAGCCGCCCTCGCTGACGTCGACGGTGATGCCGGGCCTGGTCGCGTCGCTCGCGCCGTGCGTGGTGACGGCAAAGGAGGCCCGGAAGCGTGAGGTGTCGCGCTTCTGCGACGGGCGCACGGCCAGCCGGATCACGCCGACGACCAGCGCCATGTTGTACAGGGTCCAGAAGATGCCGATGCCGGCGCCTGTCCAGTCTTCGTCGATGCCGAAACCGAGCCCGAGCAGGCTCCAGTTGATGGCCAGGCAGGAGAACCCGAGCAGCGCGAAGTGGGGCAATACGGCGGTTGCCGATCCGGTGTCGCCCTTCTTGCTGGTCACCACGAAGACGCCCGCTCGACGGCCCTGGAACAACAGCCGCGCGAGCGCCTGCAGCAGCGTGAACGTGTTCAGCATGTTGAACAACTCGTCCATCAGCAGTCGGCCGCGGCCGCGGCTGGTGAGCTTGTAGCTGACCACCATGCAGGCCAGGTTCGCCAGGTAAATCAGGGTCACGCGACGGTCGAACGGGGCAATTGGAAAGGCGCCCGAAAACAGCATCCACGGCGGCGCCAGGTAGAACACCAGCTTGGGCACGCCGATGGTCCAGTGGAACATCGAGGCGACGTACGCGACCCGCTGGCCGACCGTGAGACCACGGCAGGTCAGCGGGTTGACGTCGATGACGATTTTGAGGTTGCCTTCGGCCCAGCGCAGGCGCTGCTTCAGGAACGACGAGACGTCGGTCGGGGCCAACCCGGTGACCAGCACCTCGTTGAGGTAGACCGAACGCCAGCCTTCGGCGTGCAGCACGATCGAGGTGTGCATGTCCTCGGTGATGCTGCCGGTGACGATGCCGCCGTGCGGCTCGAGCGCGGTCCGGCGCAGTACCGCCCCGGTGCCGCAGAAGAAGGCGGCGTTCCAGTGGTCCTTGCCTGGCATCACCAGGTCGAAGAACACGTCCTGCTCGCCATGCATCCGGCGCTCGTCCCAGTTGACCTGGTGCTGTACTGAATCGAGGTTGTGGAACTGCTGCGGGACCTGGACCAGGGCCACGCTCGGATCCTCGAAGAAGCCGATGGTGCGCTCAATCAACTGCGGTTGCGGCACGTGGTCGGCGTCGAGCGTGACGATGAGATCCCCCACCGTCTGGCGGAAGGCGTTGTTCCAGTTACCCGCCTTGGCATGCGCGTTATCGGCGCGGGTAATGTAGCCGCAGCCCAGCTCTCGGGCCAGGGCCGCCACTTCAGCGCGTCGGCCGTCGTCGCACAGATAGGTGTGGTGCGGATAGCGCATCGCCACCGCGGCGCGGGCGGTCTGCCGGAGCAGATCGACGTCCTCGTTGTAGGTCGTGATGTAGACGTCGACGCTGTAGGTACCGCTCGGCGCCGGGACCCGCCGGCGGCGCGGCGCCCAGGTCTGGAAAAAGTAGAAGAACAGCGACAGGAAGCCGTGCGCCTCGGCCAGGAAGACCAGCAGCGCGAACACTGGCGCGGCCGGGTTCAGCGTGTAGCGGGCGCGGTAGGCCAGATAAAAGGCATAAACGCCGAGCGCGACCACCGCGGCCGTCTGTCGGCCCCGGCGCCGCCAGGGGCGATCGAGATAGTCGAGCGTGTCGTCGGCGTTCATGGAGAGGGACATCGGCGGTCACGCGGAGGTGCGGGTCGGACCTGCCGTCGGCCCGGGATATCGGCTGGAAGCGGCCGGGCTGCAATTAGCGCGTGCTATCCTCCAAGCTGACAACCCGATGTTGTCGAAGGGAAGCTGGGTGCAATCCCCACACGGTCCCGCCACTGTGATGCGGTGACCCGGACACCACTAGGACGCGCCACCCCGGCGCGTCCCGCCACTGCAGGTCACTGCGGGAAGGCGCGGATCCGGATCGTAGTTCCGCTGAGTCAGGAAACCTTCCATCGGGCCAGTCCTCTGCTGCTGTCCGGCACAGTTTCGTGCCACAGCGTCGGCGCGTGGAAACGCCGAGGAGGTCGAATGATCCGTACCGGTTCCCTGATCGGGGCCAGCCTGGCGCTGGCCCTGCTACTGCCCGCATGGGCCTCCGCCGCACGCCTGACCGGCAGCGTCACCGCGCCTGACGGTTCTGCCATCGGCCGCGCCCGCATCGTCCTCGAATCGCCGACCGGGCCGGTTCGGACCACCCGCACCGCCGACGACGGCCGCTTCGCCGTGGAGGCGCCGCCGGGCACCTACCTGCTGCGCATCCTCGCCGAAGGGTTCAGTGCCGCGCCCCGCCAGGTCGCCCTGGACGACAGCCGCGAGGTCAGCGAGGCCGTCACCGTCGCCCTGGCGGCCGTCGCCGAGCAGGTGGTGGTCTCGGCCGGGCTGGTGCCGGTCACCCGGTCGTCGACCGGCGCCAGCATCACCGTGATCGGCGAGGGCGAGATCCGCACCCGGCAACTCGAAAGCAGTGTCGACGCACTGCGGTCGGTGCCCGGAGTGACCGTCTCGCGCAGTGGCGGTCGCGGGGCGGTCACCTCGATCTTCCCGCGCGGTGGCGAGAGCGACTTCACGCTGGTGCTGGTCGACGGCATTCGCCTGAACGACATGGGCGGCAGCTTCGACGCGGCCCACCTGCCGCTGTTCGACCTCGAGCAGATCGAGGTGGTACGTGGCCCGCAGAGCGCTTTGTACGGCGCCGACGCCATTGGCGGCGTGGTGCAACTGGTGACCCGGCGCGGCGGTCCCCTGCGCGCCGCCGGGGTGCTCGAAGGCGGCTCGTTCGGGACCTGGCGAGTCAACGGCTCGGCGACCGGGGCGGTCGGCCGGCTGCAGTGGGGCGGCGGGCTCGAGCGGCTGGCCAGCAACGGCTTCACCGGCGAGGCGCCAGGCACCGGCGAGACCGTGTCCAACGACGACTACATGCGCACCGACGCCACCGCCAGCCTCGGCTACCAGGGCGAGGCGCTGCAGGTCACCGGCCTGCTCCGCTACGGCCGCAACGACCGTGGGGTGCCCGGCCCGTTCGGCAGCGACCCCGGCCTCACCTACTCGGGCGTCGATCGGACGTCGCGCGGTGAGAACGAGACGCTTGCGGCGGGCAGCTCGCTGACCTGGCGCCTGCAGCCCTCGCTGCAGGTGCGCGGCGCGGTCTCGGTGGCCGACCGAGACAGCACCTTCCTGAGCCAGTTCACACCCGACGACCCGACCTCGTCAGGTAATCAGATGCTCACTGGACGGGCCCAGCTGGACGCCGCGTGGCGCGCCGTCGCCTGGACGGCCGGCGGCGAGTGGCTGCGCGAACGCGCCCGCTCGTCGTTCATCACCGGACTCGACGGCGCCGAGGTCCCGATCCGGCGGTCGCAGCTCGGGCTGTTCGGCGAAGCGCGGGCCGAGCGCGGGCCCCTGTCGGTGCAGGCCGGCGTCAGGATCGAGCGGATCTCACGCGACGCACTCGAGGCCAATCGCTCGGTGTTCAGTCCGCGGCCGTCGTTTCCGCAGGACACCCGGACCGCGGTCAATCCGCGCCTCTCGGCGAGCTGGCGGCTGGCCGGCTCGGAGGCCTGGTGGGCGCGCCTGCGCGGCAACGTCGGGACCGGCATCCGGGCGCCCGGCGCCTTCGAGATCGCCTTCACTGACAACCCGGGCCTGCAGCCGGAACGCAGCGTCAGCGTCGACGCCGGCGTCGAGACCGGCTGGCTCGGCGGCCGCCTGGTGACCGATGCGATCTATTTCCGCAACTCCTACGACGACCTGATCGTCACGGTGGGACGCGCCTTTGCCAATGCCAGCATCTACCGGAGCGACAACATCTCGAACGCCCGCGCGGAAGGCGTCGAGGTTACCGTCTCGGTGCGGCCGGTGACGGCGCTGACAATCCGGGGCGGCTACGTCGGCCAGCGCACCGAGATCCTGGCGAACGACGGCGGCTCCGGACGGGCGCCAACGCCGTTCTCGGTCGGCGATCGACTGCTGCGCCGGCCGGCCCACGGCGGCTTCGCCGACCTGATGCTCGCCGTCGGCCGCGCCTCCGGGTTCGTACGGGTCGACGGCCGCGCTCAGGCTCGCGACATCGACCCGTCGTTCGGCGCCAACGCCGGCATCTTCGACGTGGCCGGCTTCACCACCGTCGACGCCGGCGTGACGATTGGCCTGCGCCGCGAGATTGACCTCGTCGTCCGCGCCACCAACCTGTTGGACCGTGCCTACGAAGAGATCTTCGGTTTCCCCTCGATGGGACGGAGCGTGATGGCCGGGGTGCGGCTTGCTACGGGCCGCTGAGGTCACCTGCCGGTTCGGGCGCGCCACCGTCCTGCACGGGGTCACCCTCGACGTGCCGCGCGGCGGCATCACCGGGGTGATCGGTCCGAACGGGTCGGGCAAGACCACGCTGCTGCGGACGCTGTCGGGCAGCCTCGCGCCGACCAGCGGCCAGGTCACCATCGACGGCGTCCCGATCGCCAGCGTGCCGGCCCGCACGCTGGCGCGCCGGCTGGCGGTGGTGCCGCAGGAGATCCACCCGGTGTTCGATTACACCGTGCTGGACCTGGCGCTGATGGGCCGCTACGCCCATCTCGGCGCGTTCGGCTTCGAGACCACCAACGACCTGCTCGCGGCGCGGCGGGCACTGGCCGCGACCGGCACCGCCGACCTGGAGTGCCGTCACGTCGACACGCTGAGTGGCGGCGAGAAGCAACGCGTCGTGATCGCCAGCGCGCTGGCCCAGTTCGACGAGCAGGACGACGGCACGGCGCGGCTGCTGATTCTCGACGAGCCCACGGCCGCGCTCGACCTGCACTATCAGTACGAAGTCGCGCACCTGCTGCGCGTGCTGGCCCACGAGCGGGGCTTGACACTGCTGGTCACCACCCACGATCTGCAACTGGCATGGCAGGTCTGCGACCGCGTGGTGCTGTTGCAGGCAGGACGCGTGCTCGCCGACGGTCCGACCCGCGAGACGCTGACCCCGGCCCACCTGCGCGCACTCTACGGGGTGCAGGTCGATCGCATCACGCACGACGACGGCGACGTCTCGCTGGTGCCGCGTTCGCTCTCGGGGGCCGCACCATCGCGATGAGCGCCGCCACCTGGCCGCCGGTCGAGCATCAGCTCGCACAGCGGGCCGCGTCGGCACGCCGGCGGCAGGCATGGCGCGTCTATCTCGGCTTCGGCGCGTTGCTGCTGGGCGCGCTGATCGCCGCACCGCTGGTCGGATCGACCCGCCTGCACCTGGACTCGGTGCTCGACCGCAGCACGCCGTTCGCGGACAACCTCGACGCGCAGATCTTCTTCATCGCGCGGCTGCCCCGGGTGCTGGCGGCGGCGGTGGTCGGGGGGACACTGGCGGTGGCCGGCGTCGTGATGCAGGCGCTGCTGCGCAACCCGCTGGCCACGCCGTTCACGCTCGGCGTCTCGGCAGGCTCGGCCCTTGGCGCGATGCTCGCGATCACGCTGCTGCCGACCTGGACGGCGGGCGGCTTCACCGCCGTGCCGCTGGCCAGTCTGGCCGGCGCGCTCGGGGCGGTGCTGATTGTCTATGGGTTGGCGCAGGTCCGCCATCGCGGCTTCTCCACCGACGTCCTGCTGCTCGCCGGGGTCACGCTCAACGCGTTCTTCTCGGCGCTGATCCTGCTGGTGCAGTACCTCTCGGACTTCACCCAGACAATACGGACGCTGCGCTGGCTGATGGGCGATCTCGACGTCGGCGGCTATCAGCCGCTGCTGACGGCATTGCCGCTGCTGCTGGTGGCCGGCGGGGTCTTCGCGTGGCTGGCGCGGAGCCTCAACGTGCTGGCGCTGGGCGCGGAACTGGCGGGCACCCGCGGCGTGCCGGTGCTGACGGTGCAGCGGTTGGCGTTCTTCGGCGCGTCCCTGGCCACCGGCGTGGCGGTGTCGCTGGCCGGACCGATCGGCTTTGTCGGCATCATCGTGCCGCATCTCGTGCGTCTGTTGGTGGGTGCCGATCACCGCGTGGTGATGCCCGCATCGGCGCTGTTCGGCGCCGCGTTCCTGATGGCCTGCGACGCGCTGGCGCGCGTCGTGCTGTCGCCCGTCGAATTGCCGGTGGGCGTCGTGACCGCGGTGCTGGGGGCACCATTCTTCCTGTGGCTGCTGATACGAAAGACATGATCGCCGACCGGGGATGGCATTTGCC
>JACDAO010000096.1 GCA_013695405.1 Acidobacteriota bacterium
GCCCCGAGGGGTCGTTCACGCCCCGCTGCAGGTGCATCTGCCTGACCCAGCCGGCGGCACTTGCCGGCGGGAACAATCAGCGCCAGCAGTGGCCCGGCTGTAAGCTTTCGCCGCGAACGCGGGTTCAGGTAAGCAGACAACAACCCCGCGCCGCACACTCGTAGCCCGCCCGGGGAACGTCGCCGCGCGCCGCCTGACCGGCGCCGCGTGCATCGAGACCAACCGCACGTCCACGACGAGCCGGCGGCCATCTCGACCGGGACTTCCGGTCTCATCCCCTGGTCGATCCGAGTGGTCGTCCTGGCCCGCGCAACGTCAGCCCGGGCTATCCCCCAGCCAGCGCCCAAGCGGCCCTGGCACAGATCGGTTCAACGAGCCGGACCATCACGCGCTCGATGGTGGTCTCGTTCTCGTTCCCGTCAAGGCGCCTCGCTGACGCTCGGCCCGCGCCGCTGGCGCGGCTCCGGCCTTTGACGGGAGCCTCGATCGAGCCGAAGACCGGCAACTGCGTGATGGCCCGGGACAGGTCCGCGCCCTCGTATCGCGCCGGTCACGTCAGGACGAACCACCACCATGGACGACCTGGTCGAACGGGACGACGCGCGAGAAGTGCTGCCGATTCCGCGTTGCCGCCAGCTGCTGGGCGACGAAGCCATCGGCCTCACCGGCGCTGACATCGACGTGATTCGCCGCCACGCGCATGTGTTGGCCCACACGCTGCTGGAGGTCTTCCTGCAGCAGCAGACCGACCGCGAGTGAGCCGATGCCGGCCCCCACAAACGCCTTGAAGCCGCTCGGCGACGGGACTACGCTGCGGGTTATGCCCGGCGCCGTTGTCTACATCCGCGTCAGCACGAAGGAGCAGACAGAGAACCTGAGCCTGTCGACCCAGCTCCGGGCCTGTGAGGAGTACTGCCGTCGCGAAGGGCTCGAGCTACTCGAGCGCTTCAAGGAAGAGGGCGAGAGCGCGAAGACTGCGGACCGCACCGAACTGCAACGGCTCCTGACGTTCTGCCGCACGAACAAGGGGCGCGTGCACTTCGTGGTCGTGTTCAACCTGACGCGCTTCGCACGCGACAAGTACGACCACTTCGCACTGCGCTCGCACCTGCAATCCCTGGGCATCTCGCTTCGGTCCGCGACGGAGCCCATCGACGATACCTCCACCGGCAAGTTGATGGAGGGCGTGCTGGCGGCCTTCGCGCAGTTCGACAACGACGTTCGCTCGGACCGCACGCGGGCCGGCATGAAGGCCGCGCTCGAACTCGGACGCTGGGTGTTCCTCGCCCCACTCGGGTACATGAACGCGCCGCGCGCCATGGGCAGAAGTCTGATCCCCGACCCGGAACGCGCGCCGCTGGTGCGCCGGGCCTTCGAGGAGTACGCGACCGGCCGGTTCACGAAGCAGCAGTTGCTTCACCAGGCGACAGCCTGGGGACTGCGGAACCGGCGCGGCCAGCCTCTCAGTTCGCAGGCGATCGGCATGCTCCTGCGCAACCAGCTCTACGCCGGCATCGTTGACGTGGCCGAATACGGGGTGCGCGGCAGACGCGGCGACTTCGAGCCGCTGATCAGCGAAGACACGTTCTACCGCGTGCAGGCGGTGTTGTCGGGCCGCACGCCGAGCACGGTGCCGCAGTTGCAGAGGCACCCGGACTTCCCGCTCCGCGGCTTCGTGCGCTGCGAGTCGTGCGGCCGTGGACTCACCGGCAGCTGGTCGAAGGGCCGGAGCAGCTACTACGCCTACTACCACTGCCGTCCAGGCTGTCGCGGCGTCAACGTGACGAAGGCGAAGCTCGAAACGTTGTTCGAGGAGGAACTCGCGCGCCTGCAACCGAGTGCTGGCTACATGCGGCTGCTGAAGGAGTCGGTCCTGCAGGTATGGAAGGCGCGCAAGGAGTCCGCCCGCGCCGACCTCGCGGACGCTGAGCGCCGGGCGCAAGCGATCCAGAAAAAGCTCGATCGGCTCGACGAGGCGTTCCTGTTCGAGCGCTCAATCGACATCGACGTCTACGACCGGCACGCGGAGAAGCTGCGCGAGGAGCTCACGCTGCTCCGCATGGACCGGCACGCCACGGAGCTCGACGAACTCGACGTCGAGGGCATCCTGGCGTTCGCCGAGCGTGTCCTGCCGCGTGCCGCGGACCTCTGGGTGCAGGCCTCGCTGGAGCAGCGCCAGCGGTTCCAGCAGCTGTTCTTTCCTGAGGGAATGGCGTTCGATGGCCACGGCTTCGTTGGAACCGCCGTAACCGCACCGGCTTTTTACTACTTGCAGCCGATTGAGGGGTGTAATGAAAGGTTGGTGGACCTGACCGGGATCGAACCGGTGACCTCCTGAATGCCATTCAGGCGCGCTCCCAGCTGCGCTACAGGCCCACGCAAAGACTTCGAAGTATACCGCACTCCGCGGCCGGAGCGAGCGCCCGCCAAGGCCGCCAGACGGGTTGGAGACCCCGCGCAGTACGGATCGGCCCCCGCCGCGGATCGCCGCGCCGCCCCCGGTGCCCATGGCCGAGCTGTCGTGCCTCGCAGCAACATTGCGACACACTCTGCATTGCTGATGTACACAGTCGAATGACGCCGAGCTTGCCCTTCGGAATCGAGCGCGAGCGCATCACCAGCCGGCGCCATCACCGAACGACCCGACGCCTGCCCGCGGCGGCAAGGAGGGCGGCGCCGATACCCGGTCGGCCGCGTCGACGGCCAAGGGCTCCTAGACCACGCCGGCAGCTCGGCAGCTGCGGGATAACCGCCGTCGCGATCGCGTTCCGATCAACAATCTGCCGCGCGGCACCCTGCCTGCGGCCGCGTTGGCGTCGATGGCCAGAGTACTCGAGTCGGCGCGTGGCTTGCAGGGGCCGGGAACGCGCCAAAAAGTCGGTAGCATAGCCGGGGCATGCCTGCTGGCGCGCCCGGGGGAGACACCATGCGAAGAGCGGGAGCAGTCTGGGGTGGAGTGGCCGGCGTGACATGCCTCTTGGTCAGTGGGCCTGCCCTCGCGCAGGTGACCGAGCGCGTCAGCGTCGCGGCCAATGGCAGTCAAGCGGTCGGAGGCAGGTACTCGCCACGACCGTCGGTCAGCGGAGACGGCACCACGGTGGCCTTCGAGAGCCCGCTGGCGACGCTGGTGCCCAACGACACAAACAATTTTGCCGATGTGTTCATCTCGTCCGGCGGGGTGGTGTCGCGGATCCTGGGCCCCGGCGGGGTTCAGCCCAACTGCGGCTCGCAGCGCGCATCGGTTTCGGCCGACGGCCGCTATGTGACGTTCGACAGCTGCGCCAACAACCTCGTGGCCGGCGACACCAACAACGTCAACGACGTGTTCCGCTACGACACGATCGGCGGCGCGCTGGTCCGCGTCTCAGTCGCAACCGACGGGTCGCAGGGAGTGGGGCCGAGCTTCTCCAGCGCGATCAGCTCGAACGGGCAGTACGTCGCCTTCCTGAGCAGCTCCACCAACCTGGTCGCCGGCGCTTCCGGCACGCAGGTCTACTTGCGTGACGTGACCAACGGCACCACCTTCCTGGTCTCGCGCGCCAGCGGCGTCAGCGGCGTCTCCGCCAATGTCGGGTCGACGACGCGGCCGGCGGTGGCCAACAACGGCGATGTCGCCTTCGCGACGCAGGCCAGCAATCTCGTCGCCGGCGACACCAACGCCGCGATCGACGTGTTCGTCCGCACCTTCGCCACCAGTGCCACCACCCGCGTGAGCCTGTCCGAGGCCAGCGCGCAGCTGACCGGCGCCTCGAACCGTCCCGGCATCACCGACGATGGTCGGCTGGTGGTGTTCGAGTCGACCGCCGCCGGCGTGGCGAGCGACACCAATGCCCTCTCGGACGTCTACCTCCGTGACCTGACCGCGGGCACCACCGTGCTGATCTCGCGCACGCCGGCCGGCAACGGCGGCAACGGCAACAGCGCCGACGCGTCGATCAGTCCCTCGGGCAGCTTCGTGGCGTTCTCGTCGCAAGCGGCCGATCTCGCCGGCTCGTTCGACTCGGTCCTCGACATCTTCCGCGCGACCTTGACCGCCTCGGGCCCGACCTTCACGCCGTCGACGATCACCAAGATCACCAACAGCCTCTCGACCGCGTCCGGCAATTCGACCTCCGCGGACGTGGCCGACGCCGGACGCGTGGTGTACGCCTCCGACGAGCCGAACCTGGTCGCCGGCGACGTCAACGGCGACACCGATGTCTTTGCCAGCGACGGCGCGCAAGGCCCGGTGCGGCTGACCCGGCCGGCTGCCGGCCTCGGCGAGAGCTACTCGGGCACCAGTCTCCGTCCGCAGCCCAGCTACGACGGCACCATCGTCGCCTTCCTGTCCTCGACGACCAATCTGGTGCCTGGCGACGTCAACGGCACGGTTGACGTGTTCGTGCGCAATCGCGTCAGCGGCGCGACCGATCGCCTGCCGGTGCCGGTCGGCTCCGAGACGATCGACGCCGACTGGCTGAGCATCAGCCACGACGGCCGCTTCATCGCCTACAGCCGCGGCGCGGCGTTTCTGTACGATCGCTTCAACGGCACGACCACGGTGGTCAGCGTGGCGAGCGCTGGTGGCGCCACGGCGAACGCTGCACAGCCGCGCGTCAGCGCCGGCGGCCGGTACGTCGCCTACGTCACCGCGGCGGCCTTCGACGCGGCTGACACCAACACCGTCGCCGACGTCTATCTCTACGATCGCATCGCCGGCACCAGCGCGTGGGTCAGCAAGACCAGCGTGAACGGACCGGCCAGTGGCGTCTCGATCACGCCAGTCGTCAGCGCCGACGGCCGCACGGTCGTGTTTGCCTCGTCGGCGGCCAACCTGGTCGCCGGTGACACCAACAACCGCCAGGACATCTTCGTGCGCGACCTGGTGGCCAACACCACCACCCGCGTCAGCACCAACGTCGACACGGCGCCGGCTGGCACCGAGGCGCGCGATCCCTTCCTGAGCGCCGACGGCAACTACGTGACCTACCTGCTGTCCAGCAACGTGCTGACCACCGAGGCGTCGGCGGCATCGGACGTGTACGTGGTCCGGCGTGACGGCACCGCGCTGCGGGGTCCGCTCAACGGCGCCACCGAAGGCACCGCCCCCGCCCAGGGCTCGTACGACCCGACCGTGAGCATGTTCGGGCGCTACCTGTCGTACCGCTCCTACGCCAGCGATCTCGTCGCCGGCGACACCAATGCCGCTGCCGACGCGTTCGCCCGCCAGATCCTCGGCGCGACGCCAACTACGCCATTGTTCGGCCCAGCGCAGCGCACCAGCCTGAGTGGCGGCGGGGCGCAGGCGACCGGCGGCACGGGCGCCGACACCGAGAACCCCGAGATCAGCGGCAACGGCTCGGCGGTCGCGTTCCAGTCCGGGTTCTCCAACCTGGTCGCCAACGACACCAACTTCATTGTCGACGCGTTCATCCGCACCGGCATCTTCCCTGCTGGCGAGTGCACCTTCATCGAGGCGTCGCTGCCGG
>JACDAO010000108.1 GCA_013695405.1 Acidobacteriota bacterium
CAGCCAGGCCGCACGGTGACACTGCGCGCCAACCCCTACTGAGCCGCGCGGGTCCGGATCCTCTGACCGCAAAACGGGGCACGGCCCACCACGCCGTGCCCTTCGTTTTGTCGAGGTGCGATCAGCTGCGCTCTGGCGTCAGCGTATTGGCGACGTCGATCACGTACCGGTAATGGACCTCACCGGCCTTGATCCGGTTGTGCGCGTCGTTGATGTCCTGGATGGCGATCAACTCCACTTCCGGTGCGATCTGGTGCTGCCCGCAGAAATCGAGGACCTCCTGCGTCTCGGCGATGCCGCCGATCAGCGATCCGGCGATGCTGCGACGATGGAATGCGACCTCCTGGTTGTTGGTCTTCTCCGAGAACGGCAGCAGCAGGCCGACGACCGCCAACGTCCCGTCGCGCTTCAGCAGCTTCACGAACGGGTTGGGGTCGTGTGCGGCGGGGATGGTGTCGATCAGGAAGTCGTACCGCAGTTCGAGGGCCTCCATCGCGTCGGCGTCGGTGCTCAACACGAACAGCGTCGCTCCGAACCGCAACGCATCGCCCTGCTTCTCCTCCGACGTGCTGAACACCGTCACCTCGGCGCCCAAAGCCCTGGCCAGTTTGACTGCCATGTGACCGAGACCGCCCAGACCGATCACGCCGACCCGCTGACCGGCTCCGACCTTCCAGTGCTTGAGCGGCGAGTACGTGGTCACGCCGGCACAGAGAATCGGCGCCACCGCCTTGACGTCCAGGTTGGCCGGCACCTTCAGGACGAAGTGTTGCTTGACGACGATCGCATCCGAGTAGCCGCCATAGGTATTGGAGCCGTCGGGCTTGACAGGCCCGTTGTAGGTCAAGGTCGGACCGACCGGCCCCTCGCAGTACTGCTCGAGATCGTCGCGACAGCTCTCGCAGGTGCCGCACGAGTCGACCATGCAGCCCACGGCCACGATCTCGCCAATCGCGAAGGTGGTCACGTCCGAGCCAACGCCAGTCACCTCGCCGACGATCTCGTGCCCCGGAATGCATGGGTACACGGTGTTGCTCCAGTCGTTGGCTACCTGGTGGACGTCCGAATGGCAGACCCCGCAATAGAGGATCCGGATGCCGACGTCGTCGGCACCGAGCGGTCGCCGTTCGAACTCGATCGGGCCCAGTGAGCTGAACGAATGGTTATTTCCGTAACCGACAGCTTTCGTGCCGGTGGGGGCGGTGCTGCTGCTGTTGTCCATGAACGTGCTGCTCCGTGATCGTCGAGATGAAGCCGGCCGCGTCGCCGCGGACCGTCATGCGCCGCAGTGTACCGGCGGTCGGTAGTATTCCCCGACCCCACCACCACACCCTGCTGAACCGAACGCATCCCAGCAGGACGACACCGGGTGCGAAACGTGATGAACTAGCGGGTGTATGACCTCGACCCTTGCCCCGCCCACTGCTGCCCAGCTCCGCCCGTGGATGAAGCGTCTCGTGCGGGTCGGCTATGCGGCCAAGGGGGTCATCTACCTGCTGATCGGGGCGCTGGCGCTGCAACTGGCCTTCGGCGACGGCGGGCGGCTGACCGATTCGACCGGAGCGATGAAGACGATCGTGGCCCAGCCGTTCGGGCTGGCGCTGCTGACGGTGATTGCCATCGGCCTGCTGGCGTACGCCGGCTGGGAGGTCGTGGGCGCCATCTGGGTGACCGGCCGCCAGGCCACGGGAGCCAGGGCCCGGTTCTTGCGCGTGTTCGGTGCCTTCAAGGGTCTCGGCTACGGCGCAATCGGCTGGCAGGCCCTGCAGATCGTGCTCGGTGCCCGGCAGCAGAAGTCCGACGGCGCCGAGGTCTATGCGCGCGAGGCGATGCAACTGCCGCTCGGCCGGTTGGCGCTGGTGCTGGTCGGGATTGGCGTGGCCATCTTCGGCGTCAGCCAGGTCTGGATGGCGTGGCAGTCGAGATTCGCCGACGACCTCGACCAGGGCCACCTGCGGCGCGAGGGGTTGGGCTGGGTCCTGCAAGTTGGCCGTGCCGGCATCGGCGCCAGGGGCGTGCTGGTGGCGGTGATGGGCATCGCACTGCTGCGCGCGGGCTTCCAGCGCCGGGCGTCCGAAGCGGGCGGGATGGCCGACTCGCTGGTCACGCTGCTGTCGCAGCCGTTTGGCACCTGGCTGCTGGCTGTCGCTGCCGCCGGCCTGGTCTGCTTCGGCTTCTTCCAGTTGCTGCACGCGCGGTACGCCCGGCTCTGACCGCCAGGCCGTCACCGCGGGAGCGCTGACGACGCGGTTCCCGAACCCAGCGACGCGGTCGACCAGCGCTGGCCGCACCGCAGCGGGTCGCCGCGCTGGCCCGCTGCGTGGCACGCCGCCACGAACTGAGCGGGGTCTGCGGTGTTGAACGCGAACATCTCGTAGTGACACGGGATCACCGTCCGGGCCCCGATCGCCTTGCCGAGGGTGGCCGCCTCCACGGCAGCCAGATTGCCGGCGACTCGCCGTTCCGGCGCGCGCCCGTTGATCGGCAGGAGCGCCACGTCGATGGCATGCCGGCGCAACAGGTCGACCATCCCCTCGTATCGCAGCGTGTCGCCGCTGTGGTACACCCTCCACGGGCCACACCGCACCACGTAGCCGAGGTACTGGGGATCGAGCTGCTCGTGCGCCGCAGGCACCGCCTCGATGCGGAACGGACCGACGTCGACGATCTGGCCGACGGCGAGGCCGATCGGCCTCGCCACATCGATCGCGAGGCGCTCCGCGACCAACTGACGGTTCACCTCGGGGATGACCAGCACGACGTCCGGATTGACGCGCAGCAGCGGTCGGAGCGTGTCCGGGTCGAGGTGGTCGGTGTGGCTGTGGCTCGACGTCACCACATCGATCACGTCGAGGGCAGCGGGATCGATCGCCCGCGCCGTCATGCGTACGTGCGGGTTGTCGGTCGCGGCGTACTTGTGGGTCAGCGAGTCGGAGAGATAGGGATCGAACAACAGGTGCCGTCCCTGCCACTGCAGCAGGAAGCCACTCTGGCCCAGCCACCACAGGCGCAGGTGACGGGCATCGGCGCTGCGGCCGGCGACGATGTCCGCGAGCAGGGCCGCGTCCTGCAGGGCCGGGACGATCACGCGATGCCCAGGTCGGCTCGCACCCGCTGCACGCCCTCGACCAGCGCCACCAGCTTGCGCCGCGCGGCCCAGCGGGCGGTCTGACTCAAGCCGCAGTCGGGTGCGAACGCCAGCCGCTCGGCTGGGACGTACGCCAGGCAGCGCCGCACGCTCGCCGCCACGTCATCGGCCGTCTCGACGTAGTAGTTCTTGACGTCGATGATGCCGACGGCCACATCCATCCGCTGCGCGATGGGCCCGATCAACTCGAGCTCGGCGAACTGGCGGCTGGCCATCTCGAGGTGCACCTCGTCGACGTGGAGGTCGAGGAAGGCGGGGAACATCGCCGCGTAGCTGCGCGGCGCCACCGCCCGCCCCTTGTAGTTTCCGAAGCACAAGTGCGTCGACACACGAGTCCGTCCGCGCACCCCCTCGACCGTGTCGTTGAACATCGCGACGAACCGGCGCGGGTCCTCGCGGTGCGCGTAACAGCTCATCGACGGCTCGTCGACGCAGATGTCCTGACACCCTGCCGCCACCAGCGCCTCCAGTTCCTGCCGGACAATCGGCACCAACGCCTGTGCGAGGGCAAGGCGATCAGGATACTGGCGGTTGGGCACCAGCCGTCCGCTCAGCGTATACGGCCCGGGTACGCTCGCCCTGAGGCCGACCCCGGCAGGCGCGAGGCGGTTCAGGCGACGGAAGTCCTCGACCGTCCCGAGACCGCGCGGCGCCCCCAGTTCGCCGATCACCGCGTGCTTGGCGCGCTGATCATGGCCGGGGGGGCCGAAGCGTCGCGGTGACGGCGGCTCGGCAGCCAGGCCGTCGAGAAATCCATAGAACGAGAGGTTGAAGTCGAGTCGCGTCTGCTCGCCGTCGCTGATCGTGTCCAGCCCGGCGTCGACCTGGTCCTTGATCGCGATCGACACCGCGTCGTCGAGCATCTCGGCGAGGTCGTCGGTGCCGAGGGCGTCGAGGTGCGCGGTCGCGATCTCGAGCCAGGCCGGGAACGGATAACTGCCGATGACGGTGGTGCGGAGCGATCGCGACATGTCGTTCGTAGTCAGCCTCCATGACGGCACTTCCAGAAGCGGAAGCTGCTCTGGCGGTGTGCGACCTTCAGCACGTCGTCTTGAAGACGAGCCACCGGGTCATCCCGCTCAATGCATCAACCATCGAAGCTGCCGCCCGAATGTTCGAGCGCGCAGACACCAGC
>JACDAO010000111.1 GCA_013695405.1 Acidobacteriota bacterium
GAACACGCTCCCGAGAGCACGGACTGGCGGCATGCCGGTGTGTACCCTCCATACGAGCCGGCGGTCACCGGATCGACAGCGGCGCGTCGCCCGTCGACGACCGGCCCGCCGTGCCCCCCGCGACATCGAGGAGGATCATGGCACTGACGCTTTCCAGGGAGACGCACCAGCAGGCCGTGGCGTCGATCGAACGATACTTTCGCGAGCACATGGACGAGCCGATCGGCAGCCTCGCGGCTGGCGGGCTGTTGCTGTTCTTCCTCGAGGAGATCGGGCCGACGCTCTACAACCGTGGCGTGACCGATGCGCAGGCCCGGCTGGCGCTGCAGGTGTCGGAAATCGACGCCGAGGTGCACGAGGAGCCGTTCGGCTACTGGCGCCGGCTGGACCGCGAGCGCAAGCCGCGACGATAGCGACGGGAGCCGTCGCCGCCCACCGCGCCTAGCGTTCTACCCTCGCGAGACGCATGAACACAGGAGGTCCCATGCCGCGCCCTGATCCGTTGTCCGTGCTGCTGACTGCCACCGCCACCCTGGCCACCGCTGGTGGTTGTTCGTCGCCGGCACCCTCGCAACCCTCCGCCGGGCAACCGGCTGCCGTGGGGCGGTACGACGCTCGCGCCTTCTACACGACGACGTCGTACGGGCTGTCGCAGGGATATGCGTGGTCGCCGGACGACAAGGCCATGCTCGCGCACGCCGACACCACCGGCATCTTCAACGCCTACGCGATCGACGTGGACGGCGGCGACGCCCAGCCGTTGACCTCGTCCACCACCGACTCCACGTTCGCGGTGTCCTGGTTTCCCGACGACCGACGGGCGCTCGTGACCGCCGACCGCGGCGGGAACGAGATCAGCCATCTGTTCGTGCGCGAGGCGTCGGGCGAACTGCGCGACCTCACGCCGGGCGACAAGACCAAGGCGGAGTTCGCCGGCTGGACCGTCGACGGCCAGTCCTTCCACGTGCTGACCAACGGCCGCGACGCGCGGAGTTTCGACCTGTACCGCTACGCCGCGAAGGACTACACGCCGACGCTCGTCTTCAGGAACGACCAGGCGCTGGCGGTCGAAGCGGTGTCCCCGGACGGCCGCTACGTCGCACTCGGCAAGCCGCGCACCAGCGCCGATTCGGACGTGTACCTGCTCGACCTGCGGACGCGCGGTGCGAAACCGCAGCTGATCACCGCGCACAAGGGCAACGTCCAGCACGGCGTATACGAGTTCGCGCGCGACAGCCGGCATCTGATCTACGCCACCGACGAGCATGGCGAATTCACCCAGGCGTGGACGTACGACATCGCGAGCGGCGGCAAGTCGGCGCTGATCACTGCCGACTGGGACGTGTCGTTCGTGACGTTTTCGGAGTCGGGCGCCTACCGGGTGTCGGGCATCAATGCCGATGCCCGCACTGCCGTGCGCATCCTGGACACGCGCAGCGGCAACGAGGTGACGCTGCGGGGCCTGCCGCCGGGCGACGTCTCGCAGGTGCGATTCTCGCGCGACGAGAAGAAGGTCGCCCTGATGCTCAGCTCGGACACGTCGCCGAATGACGTGTACGTGGTCGATCTGGCTGCCGGGCGCAGCGCGCGGCTGACCAGGGCGCTCAACCCCGACATCCGCGAGGCCGACCTCGTGGCCTCGGAGGTCGTGCGGTACAAGAGCTTCGACGGGCGCGAGGTACCCTCGATCCTGTACAAGCCCAGGGGCGCCTCCGCGTCACAAAAGGTGCCAGCCCTCGTGATGGTGCACGGCGGCCCTGGCGGGCAGAGCCGCACCGGCTATTCGGCCATGACGCAACACCTGGCGAACCACGGCTACGCGGTGCTCGCCGCCAATAACCGCGGCTCCTCGGGGTATGGCAAGACCTTCTACCACCTCGACGACAAACGCCACGGCGAGGTGGATCTGGACGACATCGTTCACGGCCGCAACTACCTCGCGTCGCTGGACTGGGTGGATGCCGATCGCATCGGCATCATCGGCGGCTCGTACGGCGGATACATGGTGGGTGCCGCGCTGGCCTTCCGTCCCGACGTGTTCGACGTCGGCGTCAACATCTTCGGCGTCATGAACTGGGTGCGGACCCTGTCCAACATCCCGCCGTGGTGGGCCGCGTTCAAGGAATCCCTGTACGACGAGATGGGTGATCCGGCGACCGACGGCGAGCGTCACCGCCGCATCTCGCCGCTGTTCCACGCCAGGAACATCCGCGCGCCCCTGCTCGTGGTGCAGGGTGCCAACGACCCGCGTGTGCTCCAGGCCGAGAGCGACGAGATCGTGGCGGCGGTGAAAGCCAACGGCGTGCCGGTGGAGTACGTGCTGTTCCCCGATGAGGGGCATGGCTTCACGAAGCGCGACAACCGCATCAAGGCGTCCGATGCGTACGTGGGTTTCCTCGACACGCACCTGAAGGCGCCCCGCGGCCGGACCGGCACGTGACGATCGGCGCCGCGTGCCGGGCGGCGGGCTACGCCAGCGTCACGGGTCGTTTGGTCTTCACCGATTCGTAGATCGCCTCGATCACACGCATGTCGTTGCGGCCGTCGACGCCGTCGGTCAGCGGCGCGGTGTTGTTGCCCGCGCTCTCGGCCAGGTGGTCCATCATCGCCGCAAAATGATCCGGCTCGCGGAGGTGACGGTGTTCCACCGTGCTGCCGCGGAACACCCGCATCTGGAGGTCGCGGCGGTTGTAGGCCGGCTCCATCTCGAACGAACCCTTCTCGGCGTGCACGCGGAAACGGTTGAGCGAGGTGCCGTAACTCGACACGCAGTTGGCGAGCACGCCACTCGGGAAACGCATCTGGAAGGTGATTGTCTCCTCGACTTCCTTGAAGCGTGGATCGCCGGGGGTGCTGTACTCCATGCCGAAGACCTCGGTCGGCTCCTCGCCGGAGAGGTAGCGGGCGGCGTTGACCGAGTAGATCCCGATATCCATCATCGAGCCGCCGCCGCCCATCGCCTTGGTCAGCCGCCACTGGCCGGGGTTGCCGATGTTGAAGCCCGAGTCGCAGACGATCACCTTGGTCTTGCCGAACTCCTGGTCGCGGGCCATCTTGATCATCGCCTGCGTGTACGGCTCGTAGCGCAGCCGGTAGGCGACCGCCAGTTGACGATTGGCTTGCTTGACGGCGGCAATCATCGTGTCGCAATCGGCCACCGTGTTGGCCATCGGCTTCTCGACCAGCACGTGCTTGCCGGCGCGGTGCCCGCGGATGGTGTACTCGGCGTGCAGGTTGTTGGGCAGCACGATGTAGACGGCATCGATCTCGGGGTTCTCCGCGATCCGATCGAACGTGTCGTACGAGTAC
>JACDAO010000125.1 GCA_013695405.1 Acidobacteriota bacterium
GCCAACGTCCAGCACGGTCCGGCCGGCGAGCGTGCCGAGCGCCGAGCGCATCGTCGCCAGGATCAGCCGATTGCGGGCGCCGAACCAGAAATGACGCGGCTCGGTCTTGGCCAAAATGTCGTAGAAGTCGTCCGGCATGTCGTCGGTCGGGCGCTCGCCGAGCAGGATGATGCCGCCGCGCCGCCGGTATTCGTGCCCGCACGCGGGGCACCCAAGCGCCGCGTCGCCATCGACTGTCGCGTCGGCTGGCAGCGGGACAGGTCGCCCGCACGTGACGCAGTCCATCGTCATCGTGCCGGTCCCGAGCGTGCCTGCGCCGAGCGCGCCGGCCCCGATCTGGGCATCAGCCGGCATGGAACCCGCGGATCACGTCGATGACGTGCTCCTGCTGCTCCGGCTTCAAGCTGTTGTAGAAGGGCAGCCTGACCAGCCGGTCGCTGACGTCCTCGGTGACCGGGCAGTCGCCCGTCCGCCCGCCGAACTGCGCGCCCATGCCCGAGTTGTGCAGAGGCAGGTAGTGGAACACGCTGGTGACGCCGCGCTCCTTGAGATACTTGATGAAGCGCGTCCGCTCGGCGTACGACGGCATGAGCAGGTAGTACAGGTGGTACGGCTGCTCGCAGTAGTCCGGGACGATCGGCCGCGTCGCCCCGTTCGCCTCGGCCCAGTCGCCCAGCGCGGCGTCGTAGGTCTCCCAGATCCGCTTGCGGTCGTTCTGGATGTGCTCGCGCTGCTCGAGCTGGGCGTAGAGGAACGCGGCCAGGATGTCCGACGGCAGGTAGCTGGAGCCGACGTCGACCCACGTGTACTTATCGACCTGCCCCCGGAAGAACCGGCTGCGGTCGGTGCCCTTCTCGCGCAGGATCTCGGCCCGCTCGACGTACTGCTGGTCGTTGATCAGCAGCGCGCCGCCCTCGCCGCACGTGAAGTTCTTGGTCTCGTGGAAGCTCTGCGTCGCCATGGCCCCGAACGTCCCGAGGTAGCGGCCCTTGAACTTGCCGAACAGCCCGTGAGCGTTGTCCTCGACGACCTTGATCCCGTGGCGGTTGGCGATGTCCATGATGGTGTCCATCTCGCAGCCGACGCCGCCGTAGTGGACGACCAAGATTGCCTTGGTGCGCGGGGTGATCGCCGCTTCGAGCATGCGCTCATCCAGGTTGAGCGTGTCCGAGCGCACGTCGAGGAACACCGGCTTCGCGCCGCGCAGCACGAAGGCGTTGATCGTGCTGACGAACGTGAACGACGGGCAGATCACCTCGTCGCCCGGCTGGATGTCGAGCAACAGCGCGGACATCTCGAGCGCATGCGTGCAGGAGGTCGTGAGCAGGACGCGCGGCGTGCCGAACACCTTCTCGAAGAGCTGGGAGCATTTGGCGGTGTAGTCGCCGTCGCCGGAGACGTGCATCTTCTCGACGGCCTGGGTGATGTACACCAGCTCCATGCCGCTGAGGGTGGGGCGGTTGAAGGGGATGTGCTCGGGCGTCCCTGTCCCGCTCGCGCCGGCCCCGCTCGTCGCCACAACGGCCGGCACGTCTGGTTGTCCGTCCACGCGCATGGCTCCCACGGTTCCCCCTCGTTCTTGGTCCGCCGTTAGTCTGCAAGCAAGGCGCTAGTCCGCCAGGATGGCCAGGCCCACGCCCGACCGACCGTACCCGTTGCCGTTGTAGAGCATGTACAGGCGCCCGCGATGCTCGAAGACGTGAGGATACTCCATCATCTCCGAGTCCCACCCGTCTGCACCCACGTCGATCCCGACATGGGCGTCCAGGCGTGTCCAGCGGCGGCCGTCCATCGACTCGGCGTACCCGAGTCGGTAGGCCGCGCCCCGATGGCTGTACCACATGCGGTAGAGGCCCCCCCGCTTCACGACGGACGGGCGCCCGAAGGCGTACTCGCCCGGCCCGAAATCGAGGCAAGCCGCGCCGTCGCGTCGCCAGGCGATGCCGTCGTCCGATTCGGCGTACTGGACGCGATAGTAGTGCTTCGACTGGCCGTCCTCGATGATCCAGCGCACGCCGGAGACATACCACATCTTCCATACGTCGCCTTCGACGAGGACGCTCGGCGAGGCCGTCAGTAGCGGGTCGGCCGGCGAGCGGTCGAGGATCGGCGCCGCAG
>JACDAO010000144.1 GCA_013695405.1 Acidobacteriota bacterium
GCACCTCGGCCTGCTGCCGGTCGGGGGCATGACGTCGGCGCGCGACTCGCTGACTGGTGCGGCCCATGCCGTGGACGTCGCGTGGCATCTGATCCTGCCCGCCTTCACCTTGGCCCTGCCCTTTGCCGCCGTGATCGCGCGCGTCAGCCGCGCCAGCATGCTCGAGGCCGCCCGTGAACCGTTCGTCCTCGCGTCGTCCGCCCGCGGGCTGTCCGCTCGCCGCGTGGTCACCAATCACGTCATGCCCAACGCGATGGTGCCGGTCGTGGTGTTGATCGGCCAACATGCCGCGACCATCGTGGCCGGCGCCGCCCTGACCGAAGCCGTCTTCGGGTGGCCGGGCGTCGGGTACCTTGTGCTGCACGCGTCGCTGCACCGCGACTACCCGCTGGTCACCGCGACGTTCATCGTGATCTCGACCAGCGTCGTCCTTGTCACCGCGCTGGCCGACGCGGTGGTCGCGTGGCTGGACCCGAGGATTCGCCTGGCGTGACCCACGGTGCCGTGGCAGGCCTCGCTGTGCTCGGCGCGCTCGCTCTGGTCGCGGCGACGGCGCCGTGGCTGGCGCCGGCCGATCCCTTCGCGGTGACAGCCGCGGCGCTGTCGGCGCCCAGCACCGCACACCCCTTCGGCACCGACGATCTCGGCCGCGACGTGTATGCGGGCGTCGTGCACGGCGCATCGAACTCGCTGGTGGTAGGCTTCACGGCCGCGGCATGCGCGACCGTCATCGGCCTGGTGGTCGGGGCACTGGGTGGCATGCGGGGCGGAACCATCGACGCGGTCGTGATGCGGGTCACCGAGTTGGTACAGGCGGTGCCGCGGTTCTTCCTGGTCGTGCTGATGGTCAGTCTGTTCGGAGGGCGGCTGTGGCTGATCGTGCTGGTGATTGGCGTGACGTCGTGGCCCGCGACCGCCCAGGTGTTCCGTGCCCAGGTGATGACGATGATGGCGCGAGAGTACGTGCTGGCCGCGCGTGCCGCCGGCAGCGGCGAGGTGGCGGTGCTGACCCGACATATCCTGCCGGCCACATTGAGCGTCACGGCCGCGCAGGTCTCCTACCAGGCTGGCGGGGCCATTCTGGCCGAGGCTGGCCTCAGCTTCCTCGGCCTCGGGGATCCGACGGTGATGAGCTGGGGCACACTGCTCGGCGCCGCCCACCACACGGTGCGAGAGGCGTGGTGGATCGCGGTGTTCCCGGGTGTCGCCGTGACCAGCACCGTCCTCGCCTGCAACCTGCTCACCGACGGACTCGTCAGCCGGCGCGTCCGCTGAACTATCGATCGGCTCACATGAAGCGCGATCAACGGCGTGATTTCATCTGGCAGGAACTGCACCCGCGGCCCGACGTCCGATTCGCGGGGCCGCCCACCTTCACGAGCACGGCGCTGCAGCCGGCGCAACGGCCGGCAGCAGCGCGAATAGCACCAGGCTCACGGCGTGGTGCGGGCCGCAGCGTGCGACCTCCCCGCAGGAGCTCCTCGTACAAGTACTGCCCCAGCGCGCGATGCGCGTCGGTGGTCGGGTGCAGGATGTCCCAGAACAGGAACTTCGCGGCCGGCACTTCTCGAATGATCAGCGCATTCGGGCCGAGCGCGTGCGCAGGCACATCGACGCAATACGCAGGATCGATGAACAGGCACGCCGACATCGGCCGCCATGCGCCGTTGGGCAGCTGGAAGGGAGGGAGAATAACGTCGATGGCCGGCACCAGTGCGGTGCCAGGGCTTGCCGCGCGGAGTGCGGTAAACACCGCGTTGACGTCCACCAGGCGCAAACCGCTCAGATTGAGCTTCGCGACTTCCTCGGCGAGCAGCGCGTTGTGGATTGCCGACAACTCTGATGGCCTGAGCGGATCGGCATACGGCGGCGTGGGATTCTCGATGCATTCGCTTCCGAGAAGGTTCGCGCCGGGAGTGCAGCCCAGGTTCGGCAGGGTCAGCAGGAGGATGTCGCGTGCGCCGATCTGATGCAGCCGTCGCACGGCCGTGACGATGTTGGCCACGACCTCGACCGGCGACATCGGGACGTTGAAGTCGTCAAGCCGGTAATCGTTCGCGCCGGTCACGATCGCGTACAAGGCACGACCCGACGGCGTGCGGCCTCGCAGGCCCGCGCGGAACAGCTCGACCTGTCCGAGG
>JACDAO010000145.1 GCA_013695405.1 Acidobacteriota bacterium
TGCTCGGCGTCGTACAGCGCGCCGGTCTCCGGATGCTGGGCCAGGCCCTGTGGATTGCGGTGGCCGTAGCTCCAGATCGACGGGATCGCGCCGGCCTGCTTGACGAACGGGTTGTCGGTCGGCACGGTGCCGTCCTCGTTGATCCGATGAATTTTGCCGTTGGGCCGAGTCAAATCCTGTGCATCGGTCTGCTGGCCACGCTCGCCGATCGAGAAGAACACGTGGCCCTTGCCGTCGAACACGAAGCGCGAGCCGAAGTGCGCGCCGCCCGTCCGATAGGTGGCCGCCGGGGCCTCGAACAGGGTCTTGACCTCTTCGAGCGTGTTGCCGCGCAACTTGGCCCGTAACACGGCGGTCATCGCCGAGTCGCCCTCACCAGGATCGCTGTACGACAGGTAGATCCAGCCGGTATTGGCGTAGTCGGGGTGGACGGCGACGTCGAGCAACCCACCCTGCCCCTTGGACACGACCGCAGGGACACCCTGCACCGGCTCGGGTGCGAGCGTGCCGTCGGCGGCGGTGATGCGCAGCGTGCCGCCTTTCTCGGTGATCAGGAGGCGTCCATCGGGCAGGAAGGCCAGCCCCCAGGGCGCGTCCACGCCGGTCACCACAGTCTCGAGCTTGAAGGCGTGCTTCTCGCTCGGGACGACGGCGTCGGCGGCGGGCGCGGCAACGGTGGCGCTCTCGCGCTGATGCTTGGCGCGTTCCTCACGGATGTAGATGACCAGCCCGCGGATGTCCTGGCCGCTGAGCACGGCCCCGAACGCCGGCATCCCGTTGGCGAGTCGGCCGTCCTTGATGACACCGGCCATCGTCGCGTCGTCGCCGTTGCCGGCGGCCCAGACGTCGTCGAGCATGCTCGGCGCCAGGCCGCCCTCCAGTTTGGGGCCGTGACAGGACGCGCAGGTCTCGGCGAAGACCTTGGTCACGTCGCGGCGCGGCGCTTGCGCTGGAGCCGGCGCTTGCGCTGGTGCCGGCGCTGGTGGCGGGGCCTGCGCGAGGAGAAGCGGGCCAACGGCACACGCGCCGAGGGCAACGACGGCAGCGGAAATACGCAGGAGCATCAGGGCTTCCAGAAAGTCGGCCGACTATCAGCCAGCCGACAGGCTACCACGGTCACTCGGCGCTTTCGGAGTACCACTTGGCCAGCGGGTCGTAGCTGACACCGAGGTGGTCGAGGGCCTCCTTGGGCGCGCCGGTCCATTTGGGGACGAAGGTGTTGCCCTTGTACTGCAGGTCCTCGATGCCGATCTGGCTGGTGAAGAAACCGGTCGCGGTCAGGTCGCGCACGGCGCTGAAGAAGCGAACCCCGTGCGAATGGTTCGGCTGTGCCTTGCGCGGAAAGGCCAGCGCGTCGGCAATTTCGGTCTGCTGCGCCGCCGTGCACTTGACGAACGGTTGGCCGAAACGCTTGCCGCACTCGTTGTCGAGCCACTTGATGCCGCCGCGCATCACCAATTGCCGGGTCGGCTGGTCGATCATCATGAAGTCGATGAACTCGGGCACGCCGGTGGCGCTGGCGTTGCCCGACGTCTCGTCGGCCGGGATGATCAGGTTGGCGAGCACGGTCACGGTGGCCAGTTCGTGGGCCGTGAAGTACTTCGGCTTGTAGGCGGCCTTGATCGCGGTCGCGGCCTTGCGGGCCTGCTGCGCGTGCTGATGCGCCTGCTGGGCCTCGGCGTCGGTCCAGGCCAGCCCGGCCACTGCCGGGGCGGCCCCGAGCACCTGCAGCGCCTGTCGTCGGTTGAGCTTCTGCATGTCGCCTCCTACAGGTTCATCTTCTTGCGCTGGTCGGCGATGTACTCCGACGTGCGCCAGGCCAGGGCCATGATCGTCCAGGTCAGGTTCTTGTCGGCCTGCGACACGAACGGACCCGCGTCGGCCACGAACAGGTTCTTGACCTCGTGCGCCTGCGCATGCGCGTTGAGCGGAGACGTCGCGGCGTCGCTGCCCATCCGGACCACTCCGGCTTCGTGGATGATCCGGCCACCGGCGGCCAGGCCGTAGTCGTCCTCTGGCCCGGCCAACTGGCCGAGCACGGTGCCGCCCATGTCCTCGATCAGCGCCTTGAAGGTCTCCTGCATGTGCTTGGCTTGCAGGCGCTCGTAGTCGCCGAATTTCCAGTAGAAGCGCGGCACCGGGATGCCCCACTTGTCGACCACGTTGGGGTCGATGTCCATGTAGGTGTCCTTGTTGGGCACCATCTCGCCACGGCCGGCAAAGCCGATCGTCGCGCCCCAGAGCCGCCGGTACTCGTCCTTGAGCGACTTGCCGTACCCGCCGCCGGATCCGCCAGGGTGACGATCGATGGCGCCCATGAAGCCGAAGCCGGGCATCCGGCGTCCGCCTCCGGGCTCGATGTGATAGCCGCGCGGGAAGTCCAGCTTGGCCTTGACGTTGTTCAGCCACCACGGCATGTACAGGTGCATGCCGCCGGTGCCGTCTTCGTTGTGCATCGGCATGCCGACCATCTTCGGGATGAAGCCGGAGAGGCTGGCGCCGGTCGAATCGGTGAGGTACTTGCCGACCGCGCCGCTGCCGTTGGCCAGGCCGTTCGGGAACCGCGCCGACTTGGAGTTGAGCAGCAGTCGCGCGCTCTCGCAGGCGCTCGCGGCGAGCACCACCACCCGGCCCTGAACAGTGCGCTCTTCGCCGGACCTGGTGTCGACGTACGAGACGCCGGTGGCCAGGCCCTCGGTGTTGCTCAGCACCTCGCGGGCCATCGCACCAGTCAGGATGGTCAGCTTGCCGGTGGCCATCGCCGGCGGCAGCAACACCGTCGGCGACTGGAAGTTCGAGGCGGTGGTGCAGCCGCGACCACACTGCGCGCAGTAGTGACACGCCGCGCGGCCGTTGAGCGGACGGGTGAGAATCGACAACCGCGACGGCACGCAGGTGACGCCGAGCCGATCGGCCGACTGCTTGAAGTACAGCTCGTACGCGCGCGGCAGCGGCGGCGGTTGGAACTTGCCGTCCGGCTCGTTGTGCAGGCCGGTCTCGCCGGCATGGTTGCTGCCGAAGATACCGACAAACTCATCGAGCTTGTCGTAGTACGGCTTCATGTCGTCGTAGGTGATCGGCCAGTTGTCGCCCAGGCCATCGACGTCCTTGCGACGGAAGTCGTCCGGTCCCCAACGGAGTGAGATGCGCCCCCAGTGGTTGGTCCGGCCGCCGAGCATGCGGGCCCGGAACCAGTCGAACTGCGATCCGGGGGCCGAGGTGT
>JACDAO010000169.1 GCA_013695405.1 Acidobacteriota bacterium
GCCATACCGCGTCGACGCCGAACTCGCGCAGCGAGCGTCCCGAGTCGAGCACCTCCTGTGGCACGCCGCCGTAGATGCCGCGCACCGGGACACGCGGTGCCATGTCACCCTGTGCGCTGACCGGCGCTGCCATGAGCGAGGAGAGAACAACGACTGCCGCCATCGTCGTGATCGCGTGAACGCGCGTGTGCATGGCTCAATGCTACGGCTTATCCGACGCGTGTGATCGGCGCGCTGATCGGATCTCGTGCGCCTTGACTGTCGTCAGCCGTGGATCGGCCTCGACAGCACCGGCCCATGCAGTCGAGCCAGGCAGTGCAGACGTGGTGCGCGCCCCGCGCCTTCGTCCCAGGTGTCGGAGGTGACTGCCGGCTCAGCCCCGCCGCCCGACCTGCCTCGCAGCGCCACGCCGGCCCAGGCGGACCTCGGCGCCAATGTCATCTGGCCCGAGGTGACCTCCACGCGGAGGTTACTCGCCTCGATAGGCGCGCTCGAGCGCCTCGATGTTCAACTTGACCATCTTCAGCATCGCGTCCATCGCGCGCTTCGCGGCGGCCGTGTCGGAGCTCGCGATCAGCTCGTCGAGCACCACGGGCACGATCTGCCACGCCAGGCCGTACTTGTCGCGCAGCCATCCACATTCCTCGGCCTGCCCGCCTTCGAGCAGCGCATGCCAGTAGCGGTCGATCTCCTCCTGCGTCTCGCACGGCACGACGAACGACACCGCGTGGTTGAAGGGATCGAGCGGTCCGGCTGTCAACGCCTGGAACGGGTGGCCGTTCAGCGTGAAATCCACGATCACCACGCTGCCGGCAGGGCCACTCGGCGTGTCGGAGGGCGCCGGGGTCACCCGGTCGACGCGCGAGTTCGGGAAGATCGAGACGTAGAACCGCGCCGCTTCATCGGCGCCGGTCGTGAACCACAGGTGCGGAACGATGGGCTTCATGACTGCTTCTCCTGGGCGCGTCGATCGTGACGGCTCGCCGCGGGTGGGGTCGTTTCAGAGTTGGCGGACGCGCACTGCTCGTTCCTTTGACAGGACCAGGCGCAGAAAATCATCGCCATCGAGCGCGCGGACTGGCTGGACCTCGCGCGCGACATCCTCGCGGACGGCCCGTGACCGGCGGCCGGTGCATACCACAGCGGGGCTTGCGGGATAATCGCCACATGGATGCCTCCACCCCTCGCGACGCAGCGGCTGACCGTCGGCAGCGGATGCAGGTGCGCATCTATTCGTCGCTCTCGGCCCACGACCGTGACGACGCGTCCTACTGGCGTGACATCCCGGTCGCCGCCCGCGTGTTGCAGGTCTGGCGGCTCAGCGAAGAGCAATGGCACCTCCGGGGCGAGTCACCAAATGAACCAGGACTTTGTCGATCTGTTGCGCGCCTTCGTCGCCCATGACGTGCGGTTCCTGGTCGTCGGGGCCTACGCCCTCGGCGTCCACGGACGACCGCGCGCCACCGGACGCCTGGACGTGTGGATCGACGCCACGCCGTCCAATGCCGGCAGGGTGATGCAGGCGCTGGCCGTGTTCGGCGCGCCGCTCGCCGACGTCAGCGCGGCCGATTTCGCCCAGCCGGGCATCGTCTTCCAGATGGGCCTGCCGCCCAGCCGCATCGATGTGCTCACCGAGATCACGGGCGTTGCGTTTGCCGACGCGTGGTCGACGCGCGTGAGCGCGCCGTTCGGACCGGTGGAGGTGGATGTCATCGGCCGGGACGCGTTCATCGCGAACAAACGCGCGACCGGACGGGCCAGGGACCTGGGCGACGTCGAGTCCCTCGGGGACCTGCCCTGAGGCGGTCGCGGCGCGCAGGACGGCGGGCGCGGGCCTAAAAACGAAGGCTGGTCGTAATAGCGATCGAATGTCCCGTGCTCAGCGTTGCCAAGCTCTCGCCGTACTTGTGCCGATCGCCACGGTCGTCCGCGTCGGCCGATGGCAGCATCACGCGCCGCCTCCACAGGCGGCTACAATTCAACCATGTCCACACAGTCTGCCGACAGCACCGAGGCGCGGCGTGACGCCCTCGCCGTCGGGCTCTTGCGAGCTGGGATTCCGGGGCTGGTTGCCGCCTATCGGTTCGGATCCTCAGCGGCTGGTACGGGGCGCCCTGGCAGCGACGTGGACCTGGCCATCCTCACTGACCACCGACTCGAGCCGGTTGCGCGCTTCAAGCTCCAGGAGCAACTGGCCAGCGCCCTGCACACCGATGTGGACCTGGTGGATCTCCGCGCAGCCTCGACGGTGATGGCGAGCCAGGTGGTCACCACCGGCATCCTGCTGTACGAACGCGACGCGCCGGCGCGGCACGTGTTCGAGAACTTCGTCTACGGCCGATACGCCCGTCTCAACGAGGAGCGTCGGGGCATCCTGGAGCGCATCGCCCAGGAGGGCACGGTGTACGGTGGATGACGTACTCCTCAACAAGGCCGCCGCGATCGAGCGCGCGGTGCGGCGCGTGCGCGAGGAGCACGCCGGCGACGATGCGCGGCTGCTCGACGATCAGACGCGTCAGGACGCGATCATCCTCAACCTGCAGCGCGCATGCGAGAGCAGCATCGACGCCGCCATGCACCTGGTGCGCATCCAGCGTCTCGGCGTCCCCCAGGAGAGCCGGGAGGCGTTCGAGTTGCTCGAACGCGCTGGTCACCTGGACGGGTCGCTGGCGGATCGGCTCAAGCGGATGGTCGGCTTCCGCAACATTGCCGTGCACGACTACCAGCGGCTGGACATCGACATCGTCCGCAGCATCGTGCACGAACGGCTCGACGACTTCGGTGCGTTCGCGCGCTTGCTCGTGAGGCGTGCCCGAGGCGACGCGAGCTGAGTCGGGCTCCGGCCTTCAGCCCGCCGCAGTGCCACGGGGGCAGGGCGGAAGGCGCCAGGTTGGTGAATGCTGCTCTGAGTTCAACACCCCCGTCGGGGG
>JACDAO010000184.1 GCA_013695405.1 Acidobacteriota bacterium
GCCTGATGCCCGAGGCCCGATGTCGTCAGCCCTGTGCCGTGTGCCGTCATGCCCGGCGCAGCTCAGCGCGGCGGCTTTCTCCTGGTGTCCTGGTCGCGATCGCGCTTGCCGAACAGCTTGCCCCAGAAGCCGCGCTTCTTGTCGGGCTGGTCATCGGCATCCGCGGCTCGCGGCCGGTCGTCATCCGCGCGGGGCGTCTCGGGGCGCGCCTCCGGTCGACGTTCGTCGCGGCCGGATTGCTCGCGGACGCTCGGCTGGGGGATGGCCCGCGGGATGTTCTCGGCGGGTAGTCCGGCCTGCTCGGCCGAGATCGGCTTGCCGTCGTTGTCCTTGCCGAACAGTCCAGCGACCCGGTCGAAGAAGTTGGGGTCGGTGTGTTCCTCGCAGCTGCCAGACGGCTCGGTGCCACGCCGGAAGTACTCGGTGTAGACCATCGAGCGAACCTCGACTGCCCCGTCGGCGGTTTCCACCGGCACGCGCGAGCAGCCCCCGGCGGCGCGCCTGCCCGAAATGCGGCAGACCTCGAGGCCACTTATCTTCGCCGGGCGCTTGAAGTTGGTCGCCGGATCACCGCGGGTGGCGCTGCTCATCACGCTGGCCCACAGTGGCACGGCCAGTTCCCCGGCGTAGCCGTCGGTGATGATCTGGCGTGGCTGGTCGAAGCCGAGCCAGACGCCGGTGACCACCGACGGCGTGTAGCCGACGAACCAGACGTCGTGGTAGTCGTTGGTCGTCCCGGTCTTGCCGGCCGCCGGCAGGCGGAAGCCTTCGGCGCGCGCTCGCCAGCCGGTGCCCGAATTGATGACGTCGGCCAGCATGCTCGACATCAGGAACGCGGTCTCCTCGGTGAAGACGCGCTTCTCCCTGGCCTCGGTCGCGTACAGCACCGTGCCTTCCTGATCCTCGACACGGCGGATGATGTACGGCGCGCGGAGCATCCCCTGCGCGGCAAACGCGCCGTAGGCCGCGGTTAGGTTCTGTAGCGTCACCTCACCGGATCCGAGCGCCATCGACGGCACCGCCGGCATGCGCCCGAGCGACAGGTCCGCAGCGGTGCTTACGGTTTCCGGGATGCCGACGGTTCGCAGCAACTGCACCGCGGCGCGATTGCTCGAGGTCCGCAGCGCCGTGCGCAGCGACATGCTGTTGGCGCCAGAGTGCTCGTCTTCCGGCACGTAGTCGCCTTGCGGCGTGTTGATCGGATCGTTGAGGTTGGTGACCATCGTCGCCGGCGACTGTCCGGCCTCGAGCGCCGCGGCGTAGACGACCGGCTTGAACGCCGAGCCCGACTGACGGCGCGCCTGCACCGCCCGGTTGAAACGACTCTCGCGGAAGTCGCGCCCCCCGACCTGGGCGCGCACCGCGCCGGTGGCGGCATCGATGACCACGACGGCGGCCTGCAGGTACGGTGGAGCGACGTCCTCGGCAATCTCGACCTTCGCACGCGGCGGGTGGGCATAGCCGCGGCGCTTCTCGATCGCCCGCAGACGCACCTCGACCGTCTTCTCGGCCTGCTGTTGCAGGCCCGGATCGAGCGTGGTGTAGACCTTGAGGCCGCCTTCCGACACCCGCGACCAGCCGAAGCGGTCGACCAGTTCGCGCCGGACCTGCTCCTTGAAGTACTGCCCGTGCGGTTCGTCGCGTCGCAGGCGATCCTGCAGCCGGACCCGCGCGACGCGGGCGCGTTCGAAGGCCGGCCGGTCGATCGCGCCGGAGTCCAGCATCGTCCGCAGCACAATGTTGCGGCGCGCCACCGCCTTGTCCATGTTGATGGTCGGCGCGTAGGCGGAGGGCGACTGGATCAGCCCGGCCAGCAGGGCGGCATCCGGCACGTCGAGGTCGGCGGCGTGCTTGCCCAGGAAGCCGAGCGACGCGGCCTCGACGCCGTGGAAGCCGTCGCCGAAGTACACCTTGTTGAGGTACAGCGCGAGGATCTCGTCCTTGCTGTAGGTGCGCTCGATCAGCAACGCGGCGAACGCTTCCTTGATCTTGCGCGAGTAGGTCTTCTGCCGGGTCAGGAAGCTCTGCCGGGCCAGTTGCTGAGTAATGGTGCTGCCGCCCTGCGATCGCTCGCCGGTTCGGGCGTTGGCCAGCACCGCGGCGCCAATCCGGACCACGTCGACGCCGTTGTGCTGGTAGAAGCGCTGATCCTCGACCGAGATCACGGCCTGGAGCATCGTCCTGGCGATCTTGTCCAGCGGCACCTCGATGCGCTGCTCCTTGAATATCGTGAACACCGGCGCATCCGACTGGTCATAGATGGGCGTCGACTGGGCCATGTCGCCGACCGACGCCAGCGTGTCGCGGCCGGGCAGCGACTGGCGGATGTCCCAAGCGAACCACGCCGCGAAGCCGAACGCGGCCCACGCCGCCAGCGACACCGCCGCCAGCAGAGACACCAGCGCGCGCGGTCGGGCCAGCATCGCCCGACGGAGGCCGCCGGGGTGCTGGCCGCTGAGCCAGTGTCCGAGTCGTCTGCGTATCACGCCATTGCTCCCGTCATCCAGCGTACCCGCATCGGGCCGGCGACGGGCAGGAAATCAGGCGCGCCGCTGCATCACCAGCATCGACCGCCCGGCGAGTGTCACCCGGCTGGTCGAACGGTACACCCGGTGCGTCAGGCCGACGGCACCGGCAGCGGTGTCGATCACGCTGCTCCACTCCGAGCCGTAGCCGCCGCGCGGCAGGGCGAATCGCAGCGCGTCGTAGTGCGCGTTGAACATCACCACGAAGCTGTCGTCGACGATCCGCTCGCCACGCGGACCGCGGCTCGGAATGGCCTGGCCGTTGAGGAACACCGAGAACGCCTTGTTGTGGCCGGCGCCCCAGTCGCGCGATCCCATCACCTTGCCCCCGGGCGTGAACCACTCGATGTCGGCCAGGCCGTGCAGTTCGAGCCCCTGGAACCAGCGCCGACGACGGAACACGGGGTGGTCGTGACGGAACGCGATGAGCTTGCGGGTGAAGCCGAGCAGTGACTGGTCGAGGTGCTCCCAATCGAGCCAGCTGGTCTCGTTGTCCTGGCAGTAGGCGTTGTTGTTGCCGCCCTGGGTGCGCCCGAACTCGTCGCCGGCGACCAGCATCGGGATGCCTTGCGAGAGCAGCATCGTGGTCAGGAAGTTGCGCTGCTGGCGGAGCCGGAGCGCGACGATCTGGGGGTCGTCGGTCGGACCCTCGACGCCGCAGTTCCACGACCGGTTGTGGCTCTCGCCGTCCCGGTTGCTCTCGCCGTTGGCTTCGTTGTGCTTGGCGTCGTAGGAG
>JACDAO010000194.1 GCA_013695405.1 Acidobacteriota bacterium
GTCGCGGCGGTGTCGCGGTTGGCAGGAGCGGTAAAAAACAGGGAGACACTGGCGCCGTCCTCGTCGAGGGCGACCGCGCGGCAGTCGTCGATGTCGAGCAGCAGCGCGTCGCGGCGGTCGTCGTCGAGCGCGCCAGGGAAGGTGAGGCGGAGGGCGGGCCAGGTGCGCGCGGGCATCCCTAGCCGAACATGTCCTTGACCCGCTCGAAGAACGGCTTGTCGCCCTCGTCACGGTCCTTGGCGCTGGCGTCGCCGGTGTCTGGCGGCAGCACGGTGCGCAGCGCCTCGAGCGCCTCACGCAGTTCACGTGACGGCCGGGTCGGCACCTGCACGCCGACGGTGACGTGCAGGTCGCCGCGACCGCGCCCCGACACGTTGGGCATGCCCTTGCCGCGCACCCGCAGCGATGCGCCGGGCTGCGTGCCCTCGGGAATGTCCAGCGGATGGGTGCCATCCAGGGTCGGCACCGAGACGGTGCCACCGAGCGCCAGCGTGGTGAACTGGATCGGCACGTCGCAGTGCAGGTCGTCGCCCTCGCGCTGGAAGAACGGATGATCGGCGACGTGGAAGACCACGTACAGATCGCCGGCCGGCCCGCCGCCGGCGCCGTGCTCGCCGTCGCCGGTGAGCCGCATCCGCTGGCCGGTCGCGACCCCGGCGGGAATCTTGACGGTCAGCTTGCGCTCGCGGGTGATCCGTCCGGCGCCGCGGCAGGTACCGCACGGCGTGGCAATCACTCTCCCGGTGCCGCGGCAGTTCGCACACGGCCGCGCTACCGTGAAGAAGCCCTGCTGGTAGCGGAGCTGGCCGGTGCCGCTGCACTGATTGCACACTTCAGGAGAGGTGCCGGCCGCCGCGCCGTTGCCGTTGCAGGTCTCGCAGGTTTCCTCGCGGGGGATCTGCAGCTGCATCTCGTGGCCACGGGCCGCCTGTTCGAAGCTGATCTCGAGGTCGTAGCGCAGGTCCGACCCGCGGCGCGGTCCCCCACGGCGCCGGCTGCCGCCACCGAACAGGTCACCGAACCCGAACGCATCGCCGAGTCCGCCGAACAGGTCGCCGAAATCGGCGAACGTACTGGGGTCGAAGCTGGGGCCGCCCGCACCGCTCACGCCGGCGTGACCGAAACGGTCGTACGCGGCACGCTTGTCGGCGTCGGCGAGCACGGCAAAGGCCTCGGCTGCTTCCTTGAAGCGCTCCTCGGCCTCGGCGTCGTCCTGGTTGCGATCCGGGTGGTACTTGAGCGCGAGTTTGCGATAGGCGCTCTTGAGGTCCTTGTCGGCGACGTCGCGGCCGACGCCGAGCACCTCGTAGTAGTCGCGCTTAGCCACGCGTCGCCACCCGCACGATCGAGGGACGCAGCAGCCGGTCGCCGATCGTGTAGCCGCGCCGCATCTCCTCGAGGACCTCGCCTTCACGGTGATCAGGGCTGACGTCCTGGCCGACCGCCTGGTGCCGGTTCGGATCGAAATCCACGCCGCGCGTGTCGATCTCCACCACGTTGCGGCGCCGCAGCACCTCGGTGAACTGCCGATGAATCAGCTCGAGCCCGAGTCGGTGACTGGCCAGTGCCGGGTCGCCGTGTTCGGGCGTGGCCGCCAGGGCGCGCTCGAGGTCGTCGAGCACGGGCAGGAACTCGGTCAGCAGTTCCGAGGCCAGGTGATCGGCCAGGTCGCGCCGTTCGCGGTCGATGCGCTTGCGGTAGTTGTCGAACTCGGCGGTCAGCCGCAGCGTCCGGTCGACCGCGTCGTCGCGTTCGCGCCGCAGCGTCTCGGCCGTCGTCTCGTCGGGGGTGGTGGGTGCGTTGTCCGCGGCGGACTCGTACGCCTGCGGATCGTCCAAGGTGTCGGTCATCACGATTCTCCGGGGATCACGTCGCCAATCAACACGCGGGTGACGGCGCGCGAGGCGCCGTCCACCGCGGCAATCGACCGCGAGTACCGCATGCGGGTCGGCCCGATCACGCCGATCAGGCCAGGCCTGCCGCTGTCGAAGTACGTCGACGCGACCAGACTGAGGTTCTGCAGCCCGGGGTCGGTGTGCTCGGTGCCAATCACCACCGTCAAGCCGGGGCCTTCCAGGTACTCGCTGAGGATCTGCACCAGCCGGTGCTTTTCCTCCATCATCTTGAGCAAAGCGCGCAGCGTGGTCAGCGGCACCCGCACATCTTCGGCGTCGGCCGCTTCGAGCAGCGACGATGTGCCGTGGACGAAGAACTGCACGCCGGTGGCCGCCGTGCCGAGCGTTTCGCTGGCCAGCCGCAACGCCCGCGCCAGCAGCCGATCGTACAGCGCCCGTTCCTCCTGCAGGCGTTCGAGCACCCGTTCCCTGACGTCAGCCATCGGCAAGCCGGCGAACTCCGCGTTCAGGTAGTTGGCCGCCTCGGTCAACTCCCACGGCTCGACGGCTTCCCGCAGTTCGACCACCTTGTGGCTGACCTGCGCCGACCCCGAGACCACCATCACCAGCACACGCCGCGAATCCAGCGCCACCAGATCGACGTGCTTGAGGGTCGCTTCCTCGGCTCCTGCGGCAATCGCGAAGCCGACGTGGTGCGACGCGCGCGACAACTCCTGCGAGACGTTGTCCAGCACCTCGCCGACGCCGCCTGCCCGCCGCAGCCGGCCTTCGAGTTCGGTCAGCGCCCGCGACGGCTTGCGGCTCTGCAGCAGCAGGTCGACGTAAAACCGGTAGCCCTGATCGGTCGGGACGCGGCCCGCCGAGGTGTGCGGCTGACGGACGAAGCCGAGTTCCTCGAGCCGCGCCAGCACGTTGCGCACGGTCGCCGACGAGACGTCCAGACCGCTCTCGCGCGCCAGCCACAGCGACGACACCGGCTCGCCCCGCTCGATGTAGGCCCGCACCAGCGTCCCCAGCAGGCGCTGGTAGCGCTCCGGAACATCTGGCGGCAGGGTGCCCGAACGTGACGACGGCGAAGAAGCCATTAGCAGTCGGCAATGGAGAGTGCCAACACGGTGATTATAGCGAACCCGCCGCCGAACCAACCCGGGCAGACCGCGGGGCGTGGCTCACAGTCCGGCCCGCGACAGCAGCCGGCGGCCCTGCGCCCGAGCCTCGGCGGCCAGCGCCGCCCCGTCCAGTCCCTCGTGCACGCCCTGGTGCACCCGGACCACGCCGTCGACCATTGTCAGGTGCACGTCGGTGCCACGGCTTGCGTAGACCAGGGTCGAGTAGGGGTCGAAGGCGGGCGCCAGGTGTGGACCGCTGACGTCGACCGCAATCAGGTCAGCCTTGAATCCCGGGGCAATCTGACCAATCGACGCCTCGAGTCCGAGCGTGAGGGCCCCGGCCCGGGTCGCCATCCAGACCACCTCGCGAGCCGGCAACGCGCCCGGACCCAGCCGGACCGCCTGCAGAATCGCCGCCAGCCGCATCTCCTCGAACATGTCGAGGCGGTTGTTGCAGGCGGCGCCATCGGCGCCGAGCGACACGGTCACGCCGCGCGCGCGCAGTTCGACCACCGGGGCCAGGCCCGAGCCGAGCTTGAGGTTGCTGCCCGGGCAGTGCATCACCTTGACGTCCCGCTCGGCCAGCAGTGCCTGTTCGGCTTGGTCGACCCAGACGCAGTGCGCGGCGCACAGGCGCGACGTCGCCAACCCGGTGTCGGCCAGGTACGCGAGGTTGCTCATCCCGACGAGTGCCCGGACGACCTCGATTTCCTCGCGCTGCTCGGAGGCGTGGGTATGGACCAACAGCCCCTCGCGTGCCGAGACGTCGGCGACCGCTTCGAGTAGCGCCCGCGAGCACGCGACCGCGAAGCGTGGGGCCAGGGCGACCCGGATCCGCCCGCCGCCTGCGCCATGCCAGCCGCGGAACAGCGCCAGCGCGTCGTCCATCGCCGGCGTCACGGCCTGCTTGAGGCGCGCCGGCGCCAACGCGTCGCTGTCCATCAGGCACTTGCCGACGGTGGCCCTGAGCCCGGTGCGGACCAGCGCCTCGAGCACCACCTCGGTGCCGTGCACGGTCTCCATCGTGAGCACGCTGGTGGTGCCGGTGCGGAGCAGCTCGTGCGCGGCCAGTTCGGCGCTGACGCGCAGCGACGGGTCGTCGTGCGCAGCTTCCATCGGCCAGACCCGCTGTCGCAGCCACGCCAGCAACGCGAGGTCGTCGGCCGCGCCGCGAAACAGCGTCTGGCAGAGATGCACTTGCGTCTGCACGAAGCCGGGCAGCACCAGGCAGCCCGAGACGTCGATGACCGTGGCACCGTCGGGGACGCGGCCGCCAACCTGGGTGATGACACTGTCCTGGACCACGACCGGGCCGTCCACCTGATCGAAGGCGTCGTCGATGGTCAGCACGGTGCCGCCGCACAGGGCGGTCAGCGTGCCGCTGGCGGGGTCCATCGCATCGAGATCGGGGCCCGCACCGCAAGGTCCGGCGCCGCCGTGGCGGCGCGAGGCGCGAGCCGACCGCGGCGATGGGCGATCAGCTCGGCGACGATGCTGACGGCGATCTCCTCCGGGCTGACGGCGCCCAGGTCGATGCCGATCGGGGCGTGCAGGCGGGCGAGGGTCGCCGCGTCGATGCCCTCGGTGCCGAGTCTGGCAAACAGGCGGGCAATCTTGGCGCGACTGCCGATCAGGCCGATGTACGCGGTGGAGCGGGCCAGGGCGGCACGCAGCGCGTCGAGATCCTCGCGGTGGCCGCGCGTCACCAGCACCAGATAGTCGCGGGGGCTCAGGTCGGCGCCGCGCAACCAGTCGGGGATGTCGGCGACGTCGACGCGGTCAGCGGTGGGGAAGCGCGCGGCGTCGGCAAACGACGCCCGGTCGTCGACGACGACGACCCGGAAGCCGACCGTGGCGGCCAGGTGGGCGGTGTGATACCCGACGTGGCCGGCGCCGATCACGCAGACGCGCGGAGTCGGTGCGATCGGATCGATGAAGACGTCCATCTGGCCTCCGCAGATAAGGCCCTGCGCTTCCGCGAAGTCGTCGTTGAGGTCGTACCGCGCCAACAGCGGCGTGCCGGTCTGCAGAGCGAGGCGTGCCTTGCCGCAGGCGTCCTGTTCGTAGCAGCCGCCGCCAATTGTTCCCTCGGCGCGGCCATCGGCGTAGACCAGCATCCGCGCGCCTACCCGCTGCGGCGTCGATCCCTGCGCGCGGACGATGGTGAGCAGGGCCACCGCTTCACCGCGCGCCAGTGCCTCGTCGATGGCACCGAACAGGGACCGCATCACATCAGGATCTCGACCTTGCTCTTGGTCTTGAGGGTCTGCACGAACTGCTGGGTGAGTTCCTGCTGCTTCTGCTGGCGCAGCGCCACCGCGATGCGGTCGCTGACCTCGGTCAGCGGCACCGTCCGGGCGGTGCGGTGCTCGCCGGCCTTGATGATGTGGAAGCCGAACTCGGATTCGACCAGCGGGCTGACTTCACCAGCCTTGAGTGCGAAGGCGGCGTCCTCGAACGCCTTGACCATCTGTCCGCGCGGGAAGAACCCGAGGTCGCCACCATTGGCGGCGCTGCCGTCGCTGGAGTGCTGCTTGGCCAGCGCCGCGAAGTCGCCGCCGTTCTTGACCTGACGCAGGATGTCCTCGGCCTTGGTCCTGGCCTGCGCCTTGGCGTCGGCGCCACCAGTGGCGTCGGCCTTGATCAGGATGTGGCTGGCGCGAAGCGCCTCGGGCTGCAAGAAGAACTGCGGGTTCTTCTGGTAGAACTGCGCGATGTCGGCCTCGGTGACGGCGGCCTTGGGCTCGACTTCGGCGGTCAGCAGCTTGTCGACGGCGAGTCGCTGACGGGCCTCGAGGCGCAGGTCCTCCTCGGTCATCTTTCGCGCTGCCAGCGCTTTTTGAAACGCTTCGGGATTGGGCGCCTGCGACTTCATCTTCTGCAGGCCGTCGTTGACT
>JACDAO010000261.1 GCA_013695405.1 Acidobacteriota bacterium
GTACAGCGGCACGTCATCGAGTGCATCGACCAGGGCCGCGAACACTTTGGCGTGATCGATCCCCTCGTAGTCGTGAACGAGCCGATTGCGCAAGCCGGCGGATCGGGCAATCCGTTTCGCGAAGGCGAGGTCCAGGATGCCGAGTTCGGCAAGGCGCACGAACGAGGCGTGATAGTCGGCCGGCGGCGGGTGCCCGCTGGCCGTGATCACGTGGTAGTTCACGTCGATCATGCGGCCGATGACCCTCTCCAGGTATCGCTCGACGACGGCCTGTTCGACCCAGTTCTGCAGGTACGAATCGGCGCCACGGTCACGTATCGACTGCAGCGCCGAAAGGTCGGCAGCCATCAGGAGAAGCTTGCGCGTCACCAGCTCCGGATCGATGGTCATCGACCGCGGCCGGCAATCGCGCGTGCCACATACGCGCGTTCCATGGCGAGGTAGGGGCGGTGATCCTGATACCGCCTGAACGCATAGAGCTGCATTTGCTCGAAGCGCTGGCGCGATCCGTACAGCAGCCGTGCGTGGTCCATGACCTGCTTCAGGAACAGCGGGTCGGCGCGGTTGAGCACCCCGAGGTCCACTTCGCGTTCGGGTGCGAGGGCCTGTAGATCCGCCTCCAGGTCGCCCAGTCCAGCGTAGGACTCGGGTACGTGCCTGAAGAGCACGGCCAGGTCGATGTCGCTGCCCGGGTGCATGAGCCCGGACACCGAGGAGCCGAACTGCACGATCAGCTCGATCCCGAGCCTCCGCGCGATCTCGTCGAGGCGCTGCGGGTCCATGGCGCGATTATAGGGGCCGCCGAGGACTCCGGGACCTTACACAACGCTGCCACAGCGCCGACGCGTCCTCGAGGGTGTCGTCCCTATAATGGCGCCTTGCCCCATCTGCGCGCCCATCTCCGGCGCTGGATCGAGCCGCCGCTCACGCGCCGATGACCCTTGGCCTGCGTGCACGCGTAGCAGTCATCTTCGGTGTCGGCTTCGGCTTCTTCGCCAAGCTGTCGCCGCCGAGATGCTCAAGGCGTGACGTCCCACGGTCGTTCCCACGCGCGGAGCGGGCGCCGCCGGGCGAGAAGTGGAAGTTCCTGCCGCTGCAGCTCCAGCAGGATCCTGAATTTTCACGAATGGGCTGATGGGCTTGCTGGCGATGCCACTCCCGCTTTCGCGCGAGCAAGATCGCAATGGCTTCTGGGATCGTGTCAGTCATCACGAGGCAACTCTCCATGGATGCCGTGCGCACCCATGGCATAGTCGGTTACAACACCGTCCTCGCGCATCTGCGCCAGGACACGAAACACGTCGGCCAGGGACGCCACGCGTCGATTCTACGCGGCTGGCGTGAACTCACCGCGGAGCGGGCGTCCCCGCTGGACCTGGAGCTTCGTCAGAACAGCAGCTTCAGCGCGAACCGCACCTGGCGCTCTGTAGGCTGGGCCGAGGTAATCTCCGTGAACCCGTTCAGATTGATGATGGTGCCGTCCGCTGATCGTGTGGGAGCGGATGCCGAGCCGCCGGGGTTGTTGTACGCGGGCCGATTGGTGACGTTGAACACCTCGGCACGGAACTGGAGCGTCCTCCGTCCGGCCAACGCGACGTTTCGGAACAGGCTCGCGTCGAGGTTGACGGCACCCGGACCGCGGAGGCTGTTGCGACCGACCGTGCCGAAGCGGACGTCGGTGACGGGCGCGAAGGCGAAGGGGTCGAAATAGCTGTTGCCCCGACCCACGCCGCCGAGAATCGCCACTGTCGGCAGCACCTGGTCGGCTGTCTGCGTGTTGCCAGGGGCGTTCACCGAGGCGCCCGACGAGGTGACGGTGAAAGGCGTGCCACTCACCGCACTCAGGACGGCGTTCACTTGCCAGCCTCCCACGAGCACCGATGGCAGCCCGCCGGTCGCCCATCGCTGACCCTGGCCGAACGGGAGTTCGTAGAATCCATAGAGCTGAAGGTTGTGCGTGCGGTCGAACCCGGCAAGCGCGCGGTTGCGCTCCCACATCGGCTGCCAGTTCCAGTTCAGCCCCGAGTCGCTGTTGTCGGCATAGTTGATCGCTTTGGACCAGGTATAGGCCAGGCCGAGCAGAGAGCTCGCGGACACACGACGGGTCACCTGAGTCTGAAGCGAGTCGTAGGTGGCCGTCCCGAACGGCATCAGCATGTTGATGGTCGCCACGCGGCCGAACGCTGACAGGGCGCGGCCAGGGTTGCCCCCGCCCGGGCCCGCCGCGTTGATGTTGACGTTGGCTGTCTGCCGGATTGCCCGGGAGCCGACGTACGCGGCCTGCGCGACGACGCCCGCGCCGACGTCGCGCTGCACCGTCAGGTTGAACGACTGGATGTATCCGCGGCGGAAGACCTCGGGAAACGTCTGGGTTCCCACGGCGGGCGGCAGGTTGATGCTTCCCGAGCTCAGATCCGGAACCGGCACCTCCGGGATGCCTGTTCGCAGCGAGCCCGCGGCCTGCAGCGTCGACGCGCCGGAGAACTGTGAGGAGATGGTGGCGGGATAGGCATCGCGAAGGTTGCGGAACGAATTCGGGTCGACGCTGATGCCGTACCCGGCGCGCACCACCATCCGGTCGGTGGGCTGGTAGGCGATGCCGAGCCTCGGCGCGACCTGCCCGCGCCCGACATCCACACCGGTATCCCGCGGCACGCCACCGAGCCCGCCGATCAGCACCTGGTCGGTCTCCGGGTCGTAGCGTTCGCCTCCTCGATCCGCGCGCGTCGCGAACGGATAGAGCTCGTAGCGCATCCCGTAGTTCACGGTCAGCTTACGGGTCACCTGCCAGTTGTCGCGAGCGTAGACACCCCACGAGGGCATCCGGACGGAGGCGGGGTTGATGAACTGGGTGTCCTTCCCCATGCTCTGCGGGAGGCCGAGCAGGAAGTCCGCAAAACCGTTGTAGAGCGTAGGCGCGGCGCCGCCGCGCAGCGCCGTGAGGCCGCCAGAGAAGTTGAAGCCGCCGCGAGGGCCGAACGCCGCCTGTGGCTGGAAATGATTGATCGTGTAGTAGGTGTACTCGCCGCCGAAGCGAAGCGCGTGCGAGCCCGTCACATAGGTAAAGTTCCCGACGGCGACGTACTGGTCGTCACGGAACTCGAACGGGTTGGACACATTGGGATTGCCAATCGACGAGAACCCGCTGATCGCGAAGCGTGGATACCCGCCCTGCAGGCGGTCCGGGCCGTTGGTGCCCGGAATGCCCAGCACGTCGAGCCCGTAGTTTCTGTCGATGTCGATGTTCTCCGCACCGAGGCGTTGGCGCGTGAACCCCACGTTGGCGTCGACCAGCATCCGCGACGAGATCGTGTAGGTGCCGCCGACAGCCGCGCTCTGGATTCGGCCAGGAGCGCTGCCCGGCTGCCCGCCCGCCAGGGCGTCTCCTCCGGCGGCGCCGAGTGACGGCGGGTCGAAGATGTCGCTCGGCGAGATCGAGTACCGCCCGAAGAGCGAGGCCTGCGTTCCCGGGTTGTAGTTGACCTTCACGTCGACGTTGTCGCGTTCGAATTCGTAGGTGCCGGTGGCGAAATAGTTGTTCGGAAACGTCCCGAGATTGGGCGCGGGGATGAGGTCGATCATCATCAGCGCCACGGGGTCCAGGCGATTCTCGGGAATCCGGTTGCCCGGGAACGGCTGCCGTCCAGACCCATCCGGGTTTCCTGTGGCGGGGTCGTAGATCACCGCACCCGTCCCGGCGAAGTCGCCCCGGCGCAGCGCCTCGCTGGGGAGGGTTCGGAACGCCGAGGCGGTCTGCTGGCGTGCGGTGCGCTCCCAGTTCGCGAAGAAGAAGAGCCTGTTCTTGGCGATCGGCCCACCGAACGTCCCGCCGAACTGATTCAGGATGTTCTTGGGAATCTGGTCGCCGACGAAGAAGGCATTGCGGGCCCGCAGTGCGCTGTTTGTGTGAAACCAGTGTCCACTGCCACGGTAGTCGTTGGTGCCGGACTTGATGGACACGTTCACCGCAGCCCCTCCCGCCATGCCCTGCTCGGCGTCGAAGCTGTTGGTCACGATGTTGACCGACTCGACCGCTTCGGCCGGCGGCACGTAGGCCACGATGTGCGGCAGCCACGGGTAGCTGATCGTCGCGCCATCGAGCCGGGTGTTGTTGTTGGATCGCGACACGCCGTTGAAATTCGTTCCCAGCGCGCGTTGCGGATTGCCGGCGTCGGAATGCAGTTCCACCGGCGGGCTGGCGCCAGGGATCAACTGATACAGGTTCTGGAAGTTGCGCCCGCTGCCAATCGGCAGGTTCGCGAGCTGCGCGGTGTCGATGCGCGCGCTCACGTCAGCGCGCTGGGTCTGCAGCCGCGGCGACGCCGTGACGGTCACGGTTTCCGTTGCGCCACCGACCTCGAGCTGCACGTCCTCGCGTGCGACGCTGTTCAGGGCGATGACCACGTCCGCCTTGACGTGGGTCTTGAACCCGGACAGGACGACCCGCACCTCATAGGCGCCCCCCTGGAGATCACGGAAGGCGTACGAGCCGCTGCCATCGGCGGTGGTCTCGCGCAGCAGGCCAGTGTCCCTGTTCGTGACAGTGACCGTCGCTCCAGGGAGAACCGCTCCCGATTGATCGGCGATGGCCCCCACCAGCGACCCGTACAGCACCTGCGCCTGCGCGAGCTGAGCGGCCAGCAGGAGCACGAGGCCGGCGGAACATATCCGGACGAGTCTACGGACCAGCGTGGGACCGCTGCACTTCACAGGACCTTCTCCGTCCTTCCAGGATGTGAGAGATCGTTGGTCGCCTGGAGCAACCACGGCCGGCAGTCTTGGTCGGGCGCGTGGACCGTACTGCGTTTCTGCTCGCTCGTCAAGCGGACCTGCGCGTTCTCGCCAGGTCCTCCGCTCGGCACTTACACGCGCTCGGCTACCAGCCGCGCGAACTGCGAGCACGACGTCGCCGTCTGCCGACCCGACACGAGGTCGGCGGTGCGATGGCCGTCCCGGATCGTCCGCGCCAGCGCAGCCTCGATGGCGCGGGCTTCCTCCTCGCCGTGCCAGCTGTGCCTGAAGACGAGCGCCAGCGAACCGATCGCGCCCACCGGGTTGGCCACGTCACGCCCGGCCAGCGTCGGCGCCGACCCGTGCACCGGCTCGTAGAGCGCGCCGCCATTGCCAAGGCTGGCCGACGGCAGGAGCCCGAGCGACCCGCAGACGGCACCGGCTTCATCGGACAGGATGTCGCCGAACAGGTTCTCGGTGAGCACGACGTCGTAGCGGGTGGGATTGAGCGCCAGGTTCATGGCGAAGGCGTCGACGTACTGGTGCTCGAGCGAGACGTCGGGATAGTCAGCCGCCAGCGCGGTCACGACCCGCCGCCACAACTGCGAGGTCTCGAGCACGTTGGCCTTGTCGACCGAGAGCAGTCGACGGCTGCGGCCGCGCGCCAAAGCGAAGGCGACGCGTGCCACGCGCACCACTTCATCCTCGCTGTAGCGCATCGTGTTGAACGCCGACCGACCATCCGCGGCGATGCCGCGCGGTTCCCCGAAGTACAGGCCGCCGAGCAGTTCCCGGACGATGATCAAATCGGTCCCCGCGGTACGCTGCGGCTTGAACGGCGTGGCGTCCTCGAGTCCCTCCCAGGCCCGCGCCGGACGCAGATTGGCGTACACGCCCATCGACGAGCGCAATGCCAGCAACCCGGTCTCGATCTTCTGATCGCGTGGCAGATGGTCGAAGGCCGGATCGCCGACTGCCCCGAGCAGAACCGGCACGCCCTCGAGGCACGCCGCCCGGGTTTCGTCCGGATAGACCGTCAGGCCGGCGCGCAACGCGGCGCCGCCCATCGGGTAGCGACGGGTGTCGATGCGATGGTCGAAGCGTCGGCAGACGGCCTGCAGGACGACGTCGGCCGCAGCGACCACTTCGGGACCGATGCCGTCACCGGGGAGCAGCACGAGCGAACGAGTCATGCCCGAGATGATGCCTCAGACCCCGTGACCGTAGCCGACCGGCGTCGCGACGTGGGCGGCGTCGGCCTTCACGGCGGCGGCAATCGCCGACAGGTCCGCGTCCGACACATGCTTCTGCGTGTCGGCGAGGGCGATCATCTGGCGGTAGACCTGATCGAGTTCACGCTTGGCGAAGGCGAAGCCGAGCGCCTCGCACTTCTGTGCCACGGCGTGACGTCCCGAGTGCTTGCCGAGCACCAGCGTCGTGCTCGGCACGCCGACCGAAACCGGCGACATGATCTCGTACGTGCGTCGGTCCTTGAGCATGCCGTCCTGGTGGATGCCCGACTCGTGCGCGAAGGCATTGCGACCGACGATCGCCTTGTTGGCCTGGACCGCCTCGCCGGTCAACTCGGTGAGCAGTTGGCTGGTGGCAAACAGCTCCGGCGTCTGGATGTGCGTCACGAAGGGGGCACGGTCGGCACGCACCTTCATGATCATCACGATCTCTTCGAGCGCGGCGTTGCCGGCGCGTTCGCCGATGCCGTTGACGGTACACTCCACCTGGCGCGCGCCCCCGTGCAGTGCCGAGACACTGTTGGCGACGGCCAGCCCGAGGTCGTCGTGACAGTGGGTGCTGTAGATGACCCCGGCCCGTGCCGTCACCCCGGCGATGATCGTCTCGAAGAAGGCCTGGATCTCATCGGGGGTGCTGTAGCCGACCGTGTCCGGCAGATTGATGGTGGTCGCGCCGGCGGCGATGACGGCATCGATGACCCTGGTGAGGAAACCGACGTCGCTGCGCGTGGCGTCTTCGGCCGAGAACTGCACATCGTCGGTGAACTGCCGCGCGATGGTCACACCCTTGACCGCGAGCTCGAGACAGTGCTCGCGCGTGATCCGCAGCTTGCGCTCCAGATGCAGGTCCGAGGTGGCGAGGAAGGTGTGGATGCGGCCCCGTCGGGCGTGCTCGAGAGCGCGCCCCGCGCACTCGATGTCGGCGGGGGTACAGCGCGCGAGTGCGGCGATCACCGGCCGCGTCACCTGTCCGGCAATCTGGCGCACCGCCTCGGCGTCGTCGACCGACGCGATCGGGAAGCCGGCCTCGATCACGTCCACGCCGAGCGCGTCGAGCCGCCTGGCCAGCACCAGCTTCTCTGGTATCCGCAGCGAGAAACCGGGCGCCTGCTCTCCGTCACGGAGCGTGGTGTCGAAGACGATGACGTCGGCGCTCATGGGTGCATCTCCTCACCCTGCACTGTCTGCGGAGGCAAACCTGTTAGTCAAGTTTATAATCTTTCTGTAATTATAACGCAGCACGCATTCCCGACAGCGCCGTTATTCCTGGACTCCCCCGATGGATCTCGCCGAATTGCAGGTGTTCCTGACCGTCGCCTCGGAGCGCAGCTTCTCCAAGGCCGCGGCACGCCTGCACCGCACGCAGCCGGCGGTCAGTCAGGCGATCCGGCGCCTCGAAGATCACCTCGGGGAACGGTTGTTCGACCGCGCCGCCAAGGACGGCAAGCTCACCGAGGCGGGCCGGGTGCTGCTCGACTACGCGCAGCGGTTGATGCGGCTGTCGGAAGAGGCCGACAGCGCGGTGCGTGAACTGCGCGACCTGCAGCGCGGCCGGGTGCTGGTTGGGGCGAACGAGGCGGCGGTGCACCTGCTGCTGCCAGTCGTCGAGCAGTTCCGTGCGGCACACCCACGCGTCCAGGTCGACATCCGTCGCGTCCCGAGCCGGCAGATCGGGGTCGAGGTGCTGCAGCGCAGCCTCGACGTCGGCGTGCTCAGCTTTCCCCCGGCCGAGAAAGGGCTGGCGTCGATTCTGATCGGCGACGACGAACTGGTCATGTTGACCTCGCCCAATCACAGCCTGGCCTCGCGCCAGCAGGTGACGATGGCCGAGTTCGGTCGCCAGAGCGTGATCGCACACAACGAGGCGTCGCCGGCGCGGGAACGGGTGCTGCGGCTGTTCGAGCAGCGGCACGAGCAGCTGAACATCACGCTGGCGCTGCCCAGTCTTGACGGCATCAAGCGCGCGGTCGAGATGAACCTTGGCGTGGCCCTGCTGCCGCGGCGCTGCGCGATCGCCGAGATCACCACCGGCCGCCTGGTGGCCGTGCCGGTGGCCCAGGTCCGCCTGCCGAGACACCTCCGGCTGGTCTACGCCGAGCAGGCGCAGTTGTCACACGCGGCGCTGGCGTTCCTCGAGGTGGCACGGCGCATCGAAAAGGACGTCGCGCGCGACATCACGCCGGCGGATTGATGCCTGATGCCTGACGCCTGTGACCCGAGGCCCTGATGCCTGGCACGCGTCAGAATCCGCTGACATATGGGAGTCTCGCGGCGGTCGCTGCGACCTGCGCCGGGTCCTCGAGCAGCAGGCCAGTGGCATCCCACGCGCCGCTCGTGAATGCCTCGATCGCCGATGTCGGCGCCTGCACCGCGACGGTGCGGTCGCCAACCCGCAGCGCCAGGCTCACCAGATCGAGCGTGGCCTGTTCGGATGGCGCGCCATCGGCACGCGACTGCAGCCACTCGAGGTCGCCCGGTGACGCCGTGACGCAGGGCAGGCCAATCGCGAGGCTGTTGCCGAAGAAGATCTCCGAGAAGGACTCGCCGACCACCGCGTGGATGCCCCAGCGATGCAGCGCCTGGGGTGCGTGTTCGCGAGAGGACCCGCAACCGAAGTTCTGGTTGACGACCAGGATCCGGGCGCCGGCATAGCGCGGCTGCGCGAACGGGTGCGGCGCGTCCTGCTGCGCCCGGGACCGGATGTCGTCCTCGAACACGTGGGCCTCGAGGCCGTCGAAGGTGATCACCCGCAGGAAGCGCGCCGGAATGATCCGGTCGGTGTCGATCTCGTGGCCCCGCAGCGGGATCATCCGACCCTCGATGCGCTCGATGCGTACGACGGCGCTCACGCGACACCTCCCGCCAGCGGCTGCAGCGGGGCATCCGGCACGTTCAACGTGCGGATGTCGATGACCTGGCCGGCGATTGCCGCCGCCGCCACCATCGCCGGACTCATCAGCAAGGTGCGACCGGTCGGACTGCCCTGCCGTCCCTTGAAGTTGCGGTTCGACGAGGACGCGCTGATCTCGCGCCCCTGCAGCTTGTCGGGATTCATCCCGAGGCACATCGAGCAGCCGGAGCCACGCCAGTCGAAACCGGCGTCGATGAAAATCTCGTGCAGGCCCTCGGCCTCGGCAGCGGCGCGAACTGCCTGCGACCCAGGCACGACCATGGCCCGCACCGAGCGCGCCACCTTGTGGCCACGGACGAACCGCGCGGCTTCGCGCAGATCCGACAGCCGCGAATTGGTGCATGAGCCGACGAAGGCGACGTCAATCGGGGTGCCGGCGATCGCCTGGCCCGGCGAGAAGCCCATGAAGCCGAGCGCCTCTTCGACCAGCAGCCGTTCGTCGGGCGCAACCTCTCCCGGTTCCGGCACGCGCTCGTCGACGCCCACCGATTGACCCGGGTGCAGGCCCCACGTGACCACCGGGCTCAGGCGATCGCCGCGCAGTTCGACATCGTCGTCATAGACCGCGTCTGCGTCGCTGGCCAGTGAGGTCCACCATTGCCGGGCGCGGTCGAATGCCTCGCCCTGGGGGACGAACGGACGGCCCTCGAGATAGGCCACGGTCGTAGCGTCTGGATTGACGTAGCCGACCCGGGCGCCGCCTTCGATCGACATGTTGCACATCGTCATGCGCTCGTCCATGGACATCGCCGAGACCGCGGATCCGGCGTATTCGTAGGCGTAGCCGACGCCGCCCTTCACGCCGAGTACCTGGATGATCTTGAGGATGACGTCCTTGGCGTAGACGCCACGCGGCAGCACGCCCTCGACCCGGATGCGGCGCGCCTTCAACGGCTCGAGCGCCAGGCACTGGCTCGCCAGCACGTCCCGCACCTGCGTCGTGCCGATGCCGAAGGCGACCGCGCCGAACGCGCCATGGGTGGACGTGTGACTGTCGCCGCACGCGATCGTCATGCCTGGCTGGGTCAACCCGAGCTCCGGACCGATCACGTGGACAATGCCCTGCCGGCCGGTCGAGTGGTCGTAGAGCGGAATTCCGAACTCGCGGCAGTTGCGCTCCAGCGACGCCATCATGGCTTCCGCCATCGAATCAGCGAATGGCCGCGCCAGGCTGTCGGTGGGGACGATGTGGTCGACGGTGGCAAAGGTGCGTTCCGGGAAGCGGACCGGCCAACCGCGGCGGCGCAGGTCGTCGAAGGCCTGCGGCGTGGTCACTTCGTGAACGAGGTGCAGACCGATGAACAGCTGCGTCTGCCCGGTTGGCAGCTTGCGCACGGTGTGCAGGTCCCAGACCTTCTGCAGCAGGGTGTTGCCCACGCTCCTAGCATAACCCGGAGACGTGACCCCTGGCTCCTGCATAACTTGCGTTAATACACGGCCGCCCCCAATCGCCTATCCGCGATACCGACGCTACGGTACCTCCCTGCGGCTGAGCTCAGCTCGGTGGACACGCGCCGACAGCAGGTCGCTGACGCGGCTGATCTCGAGCGGCTTCACCAGATGCACGTCGAAGCCGGCATCGAGCGCACGGGCACGGTCTTCCGGGCGGCCGTAGCCTGTCAGCGCGACCAGAAAGACGCCGCGCGCCTGCTCACTGCGGCGAATCGTCCGGGCCAGCTCGTAGCCGTCCATGCGCGGCAGCCCGATATCGATGAACGCGACGTCAGGCGGCTGGGCGAACATCGCCGCCAGGCCGGCGACCCCGTCGCGGGCGACCCGGGTGCGATGCCCGACCGACGCGAACAGCGCCTCCATCAGGTCGGCGGCGTCCTCGTCGTCTTCCACGACCAGCACGTCGAGGGCCTCGCCGTGCTCGTGCGCGCGGTGCCGATCACCCGGCCCACTGGCGGTGGCTGACGCCGCTGTCGGGATCATCGGAAGGGTTGCGCGGAACTCGGTGCCGGTTCCGAGGCCCGCGCTGTGCGCGGTCAGGCTGCCGTTGTGCAGTTCGAGCATGCGGCGCGCGATCGTCAGGCCGATGCCGAGACCGCCCAGGCTCCGGGCCAGCGACTGGTCTGCCTGGATGAACGGCTCGAAGATCGCGTCCAGACGTGAGGGTTCGATGCCCATGCCCTCGTCCACCACACGCACCACGGCGTCGGCCGCCCTCCCGACGTGCGGCTCGATCGCGCACGTGAGCACGATCGGACGCGTCGCTTCGGAGAACTTGCTGGCATTGGACACGAGGTTGGCGAAGGCCTGGCCGAGCCGAAGGGCGTCGCCGTGGACGGTGACGGGCTCGTCCGGCACTTCGACGACCAGCGGCTGGCGGCGGGCATCGAGCGAGGGGCGCGCCATCTGCACGACCTCGTGGAGCACGGTCTTGAGGTCGATCGCCTCCATCTGCAGCTGAACGCGGCCGCGTGTCAGTCGGGAGACATCGAGCAGGTCGTCTATCAGGCGCGCCAGCTGCCGCACCTGGCGAGTGACCGTCGACCGCAGCCGGACGTTGTGCTCGTCGCGCGCGCCATCTTGATCCTGCAGAGCGTTGGCGGTGGCAATCGCATTGAGCGGGTTGCGCAGCTCGTGCGCGAGCATGGCGAGAAATTCGTCCTTGCGGCGATTGTCGTGCAGCAGTTCGTCGGCACGACGCCGTTCGGCCTCGGCCAGCGCGCGCAGGCCGGTGACGTCGGTCATCACCAGCACGATCCGATCGAGCCGCCCCATTGGGTCGAGCATCGGGTCGGCGACGATTCGATACCAGGCGTCCCCGGCGCGCAGATCGGCGGTCTGCCGCTTGCGGTCGCGCAGCACCAACCGATCGACGATGGGGTCGTCGATGCCCAGTCGGTCGCGGAACACCTTGCCGACCGGCTGATTGGCGAGGGCGTCCGCCGTGCAGCGCGCGAGGATCAGCAACGCGCGATTGACCCGCAGGATGGTGCCGTCGGCGCGCAGGATGGCCACCGATTCGGCGACCGCGTCGAAGGTGCGCTGCCACTCGCGGCCGGCTTCCTGCAACCCCGCTCCCGCCTGCTGCGCACGCAGGAGCGCCCGTACCGTAGCGATCAGCTCTGTCGCATCGACTGGTTGCGCGAGATAACCGTCCGCGCCGCTCTCGAGCCCCTGCACCTTGTGCTGCGCGGAGACGAAAGTCGCCGACGTCTGCAGGACAGGGATGGCCGCGGTGCGGGGATCGGCCTTGAGCCGGCGGCAGACCTCGAAGCCGTCGATGCCAGGCAACTCCACGTCCAACACGACCAACCCAGGTCCCCGTCGGGCGAGCAGCAGCGCCTCGGAGCCCGACGACGCCTCCCACATCTCGAATCCGGCCTGCCGCAGCATCCGGCTCAGCGCGTACCGCGTTGCCTCATCGTCGTTGACGTTGAGGATGATCTCGGGCCCGTCAGCCGGCACTACTGATCTCCCGCGTGGTACTGCCGAGCCGGCGGGACGCAACGCAACGCGCGTCGTGCTTACCGGCGCCCCCCGCGTCAATCTCTGCTTGGGCAGAATGCCCTGAATCACGTCGTCCGGTGCAGCCGGCCATCCCGAAAACTGGGGCAAGCAGGGTGCCAGCCACACCTGATAAGCGGGCGGCGCGCTCCCGGTCAGCCGTCGTGCGAAAGCGGACAACTGTAAACGATTGCGACAATCGCGCCACCGAGAGGCACCCGCACGACGACTACGGACCTCAGCAGCGCAGCGGCTTGGGTGTGCGCCGACTCGTCGAGCCACGGGCGACCATCGTTTACACTCGCGGACGGAGGGATGGCCGAGCGGTTGATGGCAGCGGTCTTGAAAACCGCCGTACGGGAAACCGTATCGTGGGTTCGAATCCCACTCCCTCCGCCAAGTGATCGCTGTCCGTTCCGGTCACATGGGTGACGGAAATGCTGCCTCAGGCGTGCGGCCCGGTGACACGACCTTGCGCGTCGTGGCGATCTGGCCGGCGTGGCGGCTGGCGTGCTCGGCGGCGTGGAACAACAGACCGAGTACGGTGGTCGGGTAGCGGGCACGCCCGACGAGGCGCGCCTGAGGCAAGGTGCTGGCGTCGGTAGCTCGCAGCTGGTCCAGCGCACGGTCAATGCCGGCTAGCGATAGGCTCAGCACCGACGCGGGCGACGCCGCTGGCATGCCGGGGTCGGCCTCGGTGCGCAGGGTCTCGAACTGATCCGCCGTGAGCGGCTCGCCTCTCGCGTACGTCAACAGCCGGTCCAGGCTGCCGGCCAGATGACGCAGGTGGAAGCCAATCGACGCGGTCTCCGCAGGCCGCGCCCACAGTTGCTCTGTCGTGAGACTCGCGGCGTGCTGCTCGACCTCGTCGCGCACCTGCAGCAACGCGTGGACCACGGGCTGCAGCTCCGCCGCGTACCCCGCGACCGGACCGCGCATCCACACTTCCGGGGCCTGTGCTTGATTCATCGGCTCACGCCCGCGGGCCGATTCGTTCGACCCCGCCCATGTACGGCACCAGCGCCGCCGGGATACGCACGCTGCCGTCGGCGTCCTGGTAGTTCTCGAGAATCGCGATCAGCGTCCGACCGACCGCCAGCCCGGAGCCGTTGAGGGTGTGGGCGAACGCCGCCTTGCCGCCGCCGGACGGACGGCAGCGGATGCCGGCGCGCCTGGCCTGGAACGCTTCGGTATTGCTGCAGGACGAAATCTCGCGATAGACACCCTGGCTGGGCAGCCAGACCTCGATGTCGTAGGTACGCGCCGCGGCGAATCCCATGTCGCCGGTGCACAGCAGCATCGTCCGGTGCGGCAGCTCGAGCAGTTGCAGCACTTTCTCCGCGCAGCCGGTCAGCCGCTCGAGTTCGTCGTACGACTGCCCGGGCGCGGTGAACGACATCAGTTCGACCTTGTCGAACTGATGCTGCCGGATCAGGCCGCGGACGTCGGCGCCGTAGCTGCCGGCTTCGCTACGGAAGCACGGCGTGTACGCGACATAGCGGAGCGGCAGCGTGGCGTCGTCCAGCGTCTCCTCGCGGTGCAGGTTGGTGAGCGGCACTTCCGCGGTCGGGATCAGGAACAGGTCCCAGTCCCCGTCGATCCTGAACAGGTCCTGCTCGAACTTGGGCAGGTTGCCGGTGCCAGTCAGCGCGGTCCGGTTGACCAGGAACGGCGGCTCGACCTCGGTGTAGCCGTGCGTGCCGGTGTGCAGGTCGAGCATGAAGGCGATCAACGCCCGGGACAGCCGCGCACCCTCGCGCAGCAGCACCGCGAACCGAGCGCCCGACATTCGCGCGGCACGCTCGAAGTCGATGATTCCGAGGGCGACGCCGAGATCCCAATGCGGCTTGGGCTCGAAATCGAAGTCGCGCGGCTGGCCCCAGCGGCGAACCTCGACGTTGGCCTCGGCGGTCTGGCCCTGCGGCACGTCGGGGTGCGGCAGGTTGGGCAGCGAGAGCAGCACGAGTCGCCGTTCCTCCTCGAGCGTCGTCAACTGTCCGTCGAGCACCTTGATCTCGTCGGCGCGCCGCTTGCTCTCGACCAGCACCGAGGCGGTGTCCTCGCCCGTCCGCTTGGCCTGGGCAATCCGCTCGCCGTCGCGGTTGCGTTCGGCCTTGAGCGCTTCGACGCGCGGCAACAGCTCGCGCCGCACCTGCTCGAGCGACTGCAGCCGTTCGAGGGCGGCATCGGCGCCGGCGCCCCGCGTCTGCAGGCCGCGGCGGGTGTCGTCGAAGGCGTCACGAAGTTGCGCGGTGTCGAGCATGCTGGGGCCATTGTACGACCGGCACCGCCCGGCGACGACATGGCGCCTCGCGGCGTACGCGATGGCATGTGCTAACGTGAGCGGCCCGTGATCAACTGCGAGGGCGCGTGAGATCGAGCGTACGCACGGCGGTGTTCCCGGCCGCAGGACTCGGCACTCGTTTTCTCCCGGCAACCAAGACGATGCCGAAGGAGATGCTGCCGCTGGTCGACAAGCCGATCATCCAGTACGCGGTCGAGGAGGCGGTGGCCTCGGGCATCGAGCAGATCGTCATGGTCACGGCGCGCGGCAAGACCGCGATGGTCGACCATTTCGACGTCGACGTCGAGCTCGAGACCCTGCTCGAGGACCGCGGCAAACTCGAACAACTGGCCGCCGTGCGCCACGTGTCCGCACTGGCGCGCCTGGGGACGGTGCGGCAGGGGCGGCCGCTCGGACTCGGTCACGCGGTCTGCATCACCCGCGACCTGGTCGGTGAGCAGCCCTTCGCGGTCGTACTCGGCGACGACGTGATCGATGCCGAGCCGCCGGCGGTCCGGCAGCTGATCGACCTCTTCGACCGGGTGCAAGGCCCGGTGCTGGCGGTGGAACGGGTGCCCATGGACCAGGTCGGCCGGTACGGCGTGATCGACGCCGAGCCCCTCGGCGACGGCACCTATCGGATCAGGGATCTGGTGGAGAAGCCGTCGCGAGACGAAGCGCCGTCGGACCTGGCAATTATCGGCCGCTACGTGCTGACGCCCGACATCTTCGAGGTGCTGGCCGGCGTGCGCGAGGATCGCACCGGCGAGATTCAGCTGACCAGCGGCCTGCGCGAGTTGCTGCGGCAACGCCCGATCTTCGCCTGCGAGGTGCAGGGCACCCGGCACGACACGGGCAACAAGCTCGGGTTCCTGAAAGCGACCGTCTACTACGCGCTCAAGCGGCCCGACGTGTGTGGGCCGCTGGCCGCCTACATGCGCCGCCTGCTCGACGAGATGGACGGGCACTGCTGAGTCGGGGTCAGGCGGTCTTGGGTGCCTTCGAGGTGTCGCCGCCACTGGTCGTGGAAGACGCCGCGTTCGACGAAGAACTGTCCGAGGACGAAGACGACGTGGACGGACTCGAGTCTCCCGACTTCCCGCCCTTCTCGCCCTTCTCGCTCTTGTCGCTCTTCTCCTGACTCCCCTGCTCGCCCTTCTCCTGACTCCTCTTCTCGCCCTTGTCGCCGCCGCTGTCGTTGCTGTTCGACCCCGCCCCCGGGTTGTTCTTGCGGGCGTAGTCGGTGATGTACCAGCCGGTGCCCTTGAACTGAATTGCCGGCGACGAGAACAACTTGCGCACGGCGGACTGGCACTTCGGGCAGACCGTGATCGGCGGGTCGGAGAACTTGTGGATCACCTCGAAGCGGTGACCGCAGGTGTCGCATTCGTACTCGTAGAGTGGCATGGCGGGTGAGGCTCCAACCTGCAAGTATAGCGCTGTCTAGCAGTTGCGCACGTCTTCAGGCCAACACGACGCCATCGTCTGCGGCTCCGAGGGTGAGACGACGCAGCACCTTGAACGGCAGCAGGCCGCGGCCCAGGAAGGTGTCGTGGAACTGGAGATGGTCGAATTTGCCGCTCTGGTGCGCTTCGGTGTCCTTGCGCAGTTTCAGCAGCATCAGCTTGCCGAGCGCATACAGCACGTAGGATGGGTCGAATGCACCCCGTTCCGCTTCACGGCGCGCACTGCCCTCGTCGAGCATCGCCTCGTCGCGAAACATCCGCACCCCCTGCTCCACCGAGAGGTCCTCGGCATGCAGGCGGAGGCCGACGACGAGCCGACACAGTCGAACCAGACTCTCGACCAATTGACCTAGCTCAATCGATGGTTCGCGCCTGGCGAAGCCCTGCTCGACGACGAGGTGCTCGGCGTAGTGGGCCCACCCTTCGATCACCGACAACGGGGCAAGAACGGAGGCCTTGCGCCACGGTGAGCTGACCTTGCGCAGGTGCTCGAAGTGCAGGAAGTGTCCGGGCAGTGCCTCGTGCATCGAGATCGACCACAGGACGGCGTCGTTCATGTCTCGCAGGTGCTCGTCCTGACGGTCCGCCGGCCAGCCCGGATCGACGTCGGTGACGTAGTAGAAGGATCGAAGGGGCCGGGCCTCCAGTGGGCCCGGTGCCCAGAGGCTGGCGAAGGTCCACCGGTAGAAGGGAGGCGTCTGGGCGATCACCAGCGCGTCGGCATCGGGGACGGTAACCAGTGACGACTCGCGGAGGAAGGTGTAAAGCGCAGCGCATTGCTCGCGGACGCGCCCGACCAGCCCGCCTGGCTCGGCGTGCGCGTTCTTGACCCGGCCCCAGACCTCGTGGGCAGGCCCCTTGCCGACCTTGCCGGCGACGACGGCGAAGCGCTCGCGCGTCGCCGACAGTTCGCGTTCGGCAATCCGGAGCAGCGCGTCGGTGTCGAGGGTCACGCCGTCGGCCAGCTTGAGTTTCTGCTCGAGGCGTTCCTTGCCGAGGCGGAAGGTGGCCTTGGCGCGCGGCGCGATCTCCTCTTCCAGTTCCTTGACGTAGCGTTCGATCGCCGTCGTCGCCAGCGTCGAGGCATCGTCCAGGTCAGCCAGCACGGAGAGATCGTCGACCTCGCGCAGGGCGCGGGGCAGGTCCCGGTCGAGGAAGGTGATGACGCCGCGCAGGGTCTCGCTGGCGGTCTTGATGAAGATGCCGGCAGGTTCGCGGACGTTGGCGCGGGCCGCGTCCAGCACGCCCGGTACCTGCCGCAGCTTGGACAGCATCCTTCGCGCCCGTTCCGCCGCCGGGGCGTACGTGAAGATGGCCTGCGACGCGAGACTGGTGGCAATCGTCTCGGCGTAGATCTGCGGATCGCGCTCCCAGGTGCGAATCACTTCGAGTTCGTGCAGCCGGGCCTGGGTCGTGGCGGTGAGTGCTTCGTGATCAGCGCGATCATTGGGTGGCAGGGCGTCGATCGACATCGCCGCGAGCCGGCGGGCGAACCCGTTCAGGTCCCGCACCTGCCGTTCGATGGCGGCGCGGTTGAAATCCTCGAGCAGGTCGTCGTGCAGGTGGACGCCGTCGAAGGTGGCTGCGGTCGGTTGCGCCTCGTGGCGCCAGGCCAGGTAGTCAGCCGCAAAGTGCGGAAGGGTTTCGGCAGATCGCATTGCGCTCGCACACTCAAGAACAGGAGAAGGTCGGCGGGCCAGCTTGGCCCAATCCGACAATGTACAATAGCCGCCGTGCTTTCCCGGCCGGCGCCTGGACGTTTGTACGTCGTGGCGACCCCGATCGGCAACCTGGAGGACATCACCCTCCGGGCGCTGCGGGTACTCCGGGAGGCGGCGGTGATTGCTGCCGAGGACACCAGGCGGACCGGCAAGCTGCTCGCCCATGCCGGCATCACCACCCCGATGCTCAGCCTGCACGCCCACAACGAAACCGGCCGGGTACCCCAGGTGCTCGCACGACTGCACCAGGGCGAAGACGTGGCGCTGGTGACTGATGCGGGCACGCCACTCGTGTCGGATCCCGGCGATCAGCTCATCCAAAGCGCGCTGGCGACAGGGCTGAAGGTCGAACCCGTTCCCGGGGCCAGTGCCGTCTTGGCCGCGTTGACGATGGCGGGGGTTCCTGCCAGTCGCTTCACATTTTTAGGGTTTCCACCAGTAAAGATCGCGGCGCGACGCCGGTGGTGCCTGGAAGTCACCACCTACGAGCACCCTGTCGTCTTCTTCGAAGCGCCCCATCGTATTCGTCAGACGCTCGAAGTACTGGCCGAGGTGAGTGGACCCGCGCGTCGCGTGGCCCTTTGCCGGGAAATCACCAAGCGGCACGAGGAACTGGTCCACGGCGCGGTGGGCGACCTGGCGAGTCACGCCGCGGTGCTGTCCCCGCGAGGCGAATTCACCTGCGTGGTGGAGGCTGCAGCGGCCGATGGGCCGGCCGGCCGTGCGGACGATGCACAACTGACGGCTGAATTCTATCGAATGACCAAAATAGACGGCCTCGAACGGCGGGACGCGCTGAACACAGTCGCGCGGCGGTACCGGGTGCGCGCACGAGACGTGTTCGCGGCGGTGGCACGCACGAAAGACGCACGTGCAGATGAAGACTGAGGCGCCGGGTAGCCCGGGAGACGCCGACGTGCACGTGGTCGTGCTGGCTGGCGGCCGCGGTCTGCGAATGGCTACTCGGACGCCCAAAGTGCTCCTGCCGATGGCTGGGCGACCGCTGCTCGAATGGGTGCTGCACGCCGTGAACGCGATCGGCCCGGCAAGCACGACCGTCATCCTTGGGTATTCAGCAGAATCAGTTGAATTCACTCTGGCCCGGGGGTCGGTCACCATCGTCGTACAGAAGCCGCTACTCGGTCCGGTGCATGCCCTCGCGGCGCTCGAGGGAGCGATTGATGCGATGCGCGGGACCATCCTGGTCTTCCCGGCGGACGTGCCGATGTTGTCTGCAGGGACTCTCCGCGCGCTGGTCGGGCACCGGGCCAGCAGCCAGGCCGCGCTGACCGCCGTGGTCGCGCACGCCGAGCGTCCCTACGGACTGCTGCGGGTGCTGCGCAGCGACACCGGTGACGTGGTCGGCCTGATCTCCGAGAAGGACGCGTCACGCCAGCAACGGGCCATCAGGGAATGCACCAGCGGCGTGTTCGCGTGCCGTCCAGACGCCTTGCGTGACGCGCTGGCGACGTTCGCGTGGGACCGGCCGTCCCGGGAACGGACCCTCGGGGAGTTCGTGGACGCCCTGCGTCGACTCGGGCACGCGGTCGACAGCGTCACCGCCACCGCGGCGCACGAGATTCGCGATATCAACAGCCAGACCCAGCTGGCGGAGGCCAGCGCGATCATGCGACAGACCAAGTGCGAAGAGCTGATGTCGGCAGGGGTGACGATCATCGATCCAGCCACAACCTACGTGGGCCCGGACGTCGAGGTCGGCCACGACACGGTGCTGCATCCGAACGTCTACCTCGAAGGCCGGACGACGGTCGGTGACGCCTGCGAGATTCACGCCGGCAGCCGCCTGGTCAACGCGGCAATCGACGACCACGTCGTCATCCTGAACTACTGCGTGATCACCGACTCGCACGTCAGCGCCCACGCCCAGCTCGGCCCGTTCGCGCATCTGCGCCCGGGCAGTGATGTCGGCGAAAGCGCACGCGTCGGCAACTACGTCGAGCTCAAGCAGACCACGCTCGGTCGCAACTCGAAGGCGAGCCACCTGGCCTACCTTGGCGACGCGACGATCGGCGAGGACGTCAACGTCGGAGCCGGCGTCATCACCTGTAACTACGACGGTCACAAGAAGCACCCGACGGTCATCGAGGATGGCGCGTTCATCGGCAGCGATTCGCAGCTGATCGCTCCGGTCAGGGTCGGACGCGGCGCCTTCGTCGCGGCCGGTTCGTCGATCACGCAGGACGTCCCGGAAGAAGGCCTCGCCATTGCTCGCAGCCGTCAGGAAAACAAGGACGGCTGGGCGCGGCGACGCTCAGGTCCAGCGTAGGAGCTCCCCATGTGCGGCATCATCGGCTACATCGGGCATCAGGACGTCGTGCCGGTCGTGCTCGAAGGCCTTCGGCGACTCGAGTACCGCGGCTACGACTCGGCTGGCATCGCGGTTGTCAGCGAGGACGGCATCGACGTCAGGCGCAGTGCCGGAAAGCTCTCGAAACTCGAGGACGTGCTGCGTGAGCGGCCGTTGCATGGCGCCTACGGTATCGGCCACACCCGCTGGGCCACGCACGGGCGACCGACCGAGGAGAACGCCCACCCGCACCGCGATCAGAGCGGACGCGTGGTGCTGGTGCACAACGGGATCATCGAGAACTACCTCGAGCTGAAGCGCGAACTGCAGGGCCGCGGTATCACCTTCCGCACCGACACCGACACCGAAGTGGTCGCCCATCTGGTCGGCCTGGAACTGGCTGGAGACGGACTGCACGCGGCGGTGTCGCGCGCACTGACACGACTGCGCGGACTGTTCGCGTTGGTCGTCATCTCCAGCGAGGACCCCGGTGCCATCGTCGCCGTGCGCAACGGGCCGCCGGTGGTGGTCGGGCTCGGGCAGGACGAGTTCTTCGTCGCCTCCGACATTCCCGCGATCCTGGCCCACACCCGCGATGTCGTCTTCCTCGAAGACGGGCAGGTGGCGGTTCTCCGGCGCGATGGCGTGCGTTTCTTCGACGCTGACGGCGCAGTGGTGCAGCGCGCGCCGCAGCGCGTCACCTGGGATCCGGTGATGGCGGAGAAGGCAGGCTACAAACATTTCATGCTCAAGGAGATCTTCGAGCAGCCGTGGGCGATCAAGGAGACGCTGGTCGGGCGGCTGTCGATGGAGGCGGGTGACGTGCACCTGCCAGAGATCAACCTGGACGCCGAGGTGCTGCGCGGGATCTCGCGGGTCGTCCTGCTGGCCTGCGGCACGTCGTGGCACGCCGCACTGGTCGGCAAGTTCCTGATCGAACAACTGGCGCGCGTGAACGCCGAGGTCGACTACGGCTCGGAGTACCGCTACCGGTCGCCGATCGTCGGACCGTCGGATCTGGTGGTGGTGTTGACGCAGTCGGGCGAGACCGCGGACACGCTCGCGGCGCTGCGTGAGGCGCGCCGACATGGCGCGCGTAGCATCGCCATCTGCAATGTCGTCGGCAGCATGGCGA
>JACDAO010000264.1 GCA_013695405.1 Acidobacteriota bacterium
GTTCGCGACTCAGCGTGAACAGTTGTGCCTGCGCGAGGGTCGAGAGCGTGGCGACCGTGAGCGCGGTGCCGGCAGCGAAAACAAGGGGGCGGACCATCGGCGACTCCTCTGCGGGCACGGCAGGCCCCGCGAGCGAACGGTGGCAGTCGGCCAGAGCATAGCAGCCCGTGATGAAAGTGCCACTGCCAGCTCGCCCTTCACCGTCGACAAGATGCGGCCCGCCATCGGTGCAGGCGTCTCTTCATGGCGTTATCCGAGCACCGGCCGGGTAGCGGAAGCGAGGCGGCGGCGAGGGCGACGCGAGCGCTCTGACGGCGTCCACCGTCAGGCGGACCACACGTTCCATCTTGTCGAAGTCCAGGCGGTCGATGGTATCGCCGGGCTCGTGATACCCCGGATGGAATCCGCCGAAGAGCCACACGGCTGGAATGCCCTTCTGCAGGAAGGGCAGGTGATCGCAGCGAAAGAGCGTGCGCATCGACGAGTCGCGGTCGAACTTGTCGCTCAGCGTCAGGCCCGACCCCGTCGACTCGCGCCGCAGCAGCGCGGCGAGATCGGGGCTGTAGGCTGCGCCAACGAGGTTGAGTTGATCGGAGCGCCCGGCAGTGACCTCGTACGCCCCTACGCTCTCTGGCGTGTGTTCCTCGTTGCGCCCGACCATGTCGAGGTTGAGCACGGCGCGGGTCGTGGCCAGCGGACGGAGCGGGTGCGCGGCGTAGTGGTACGAACCGAGCATCAACTGCTCTTCCGAGCCGAAGGACACGAAGAGCACGCTGCGCGCCAGGCGCGTGCCGGCAAGCAATCGGGCAACTTCGACCATCGCGACGGTCCCGGACCCGTTGTCATTCGCACCCGGGTACGTCTTGCCCTCTTGCGACCCGAGGTGGTCGTAGTGCGAGGTGACGAGAATGGTCTCGTCACGCAGTCGGGGATCGATGCCAGGCAGGAGTCCGGCGACATTCCAGGACGCCTGCACGCGGTTGGTCCCGTTGACGGCCTGCAGAGAGACGGCGACGCCATCGAGCGATCGCGACGCCGGCCGCATCTCGCGGTCGATGGCCCGCTGCCAGTCACCGGGCGTGCGGCCCGTGCCCTTCAGCAGGGCGGTGGCGGCCTCGGCTGGCAGGGTGAGGCGCGGAATGCGGAGCTCGCTCTCCGCCAGCGCCTGGGGCGGGGCGTTGGCGCGGTCGGGGGGCCTCGGCGCCGATCGATGTGCATTGATCGGCTCGGTCACCACCAGCAACGCGGCCGCACCGTGCTGCTGGGCGGTCCACGTCTTCGCCCAGACGTTGGCATGCAGCGTGAAACCGGTCCCGTGAAACGCCGAGCCGGGATCGTCCTCCTGCGGCTCGTGATCGAAGACGAGCACGGCCTTGCCGCGAACGTCCACGCCCGCGTAGTCGTCGTAGCCGAACTCCGGCGCCGTGATGCCGTAGCCCGCGAACACCACGTCGAGGGCGAGGTCGACCTCGCGCGTCGGATCCGGGAAGAACACGGCGACGGGTGCAAAGCGCTGCTCGTCTCCCGCATGTCGCACCACGACCGACGAGCGGTCGCGATCGAGATGCAGCGCAACGAGGTCGAACCGCTGCAGGTACCCGGACCCGTCGCCAGGCAGCAGGCCCGCTTTGCGCAGCTCCGTGGCCAGGAACCACGCGGCGGCGTCCGCTCCCTGCGTGAGCGAGGCGCGACCGTCCGCCGGTGGCGACGCGAGGAACTCCAGGTCCGCGCGCATGCGCGCTCGACTGCCCTGTGGCGGTGACGGCTGTTGCGCCAGCACAGGAACGAGAGCCAGGGCGACGAGGGTCGGCACGAGGCATCGAGTCAGCACGACGTGGCGGTCCAGTGTCTACCGGTGTGCCGACGTCGCGGCGCGCGCCGGCACCACGGTGATGGCGACGCTCGACGGGTACTGCGTCGAATGGTGCACCACGTGCGCGCCACCACCGGCGTGCATTCGTCGTGGTTGTTGCCGCCGGTATTCAGGTTCCGATCGAAGCGCGGGAAGCCGGCTGCCACGACACGCGAAGACATCGTGTGTCGATCCGCTGTCGCCTACGTGAGCGTGTAGGGCTGGCGCTGTGGCCGCGAGAGCCTCGCGTTGGCGTCGTCGTCGTTGATGAACCGCTCCTGGAGCGCATCCCAGAACAGTCTCCGCTTCGTCTTCATCGCCATGTGGTGGAGGAGGCACGCCGAGCAGGATCTGTGTGCGACCTCGACCGGGGCGATCGGCTGCTGGCGCGACCGCACGCAGTCGAGCCAGTTCCCGTGGTGGTCGCTGCTCTCGTACAAGTGAATGTCGTTCGGTCCGATCACCGAGGTGATGATCTTTGGATCGCTCGCGGAGAGGGCGCGCGTATCCTTCAGTTTCGCCACCGGATCGCTGGTCGTCACTCTCTCGTTGCCGCGAGACACGAACACCCAGCCCTCGGTGCCGATGAACTTGATCCCGTTCGGGAAATCGCCGCTGACGATCATGTGCACGCCGCCGGCATAGAGCGCCTCGGTCCTGAACGGGCCGTGCACGTCCCAGAGGCCGCTGGTCGGGAATGTCGCTTCGCCCCAGATTTCGACGGGCCCCGTGTGTTCGGTCCCCATCGCCCAGTGGGCGCTGTCGAGATGATGCGCGCCCCAGCCGGTGATCATGCCGGCACCGAACTGCTCGCACCGCAGCCACCCGGGCCGGTCGTATCCGTTGTGCGGATGCACGCGCTTTTCGGTGTACGGCACGAGCGGCGTCGACCCGAGCCACATGTCGTAGTTCAAGTTGCCGGGCACCGGCATCTCCGGCTCGTTCTCGCCCGACGGATCGCCTGGCAACCCCACTTCGACAGTCTTGAGCTGCCCGATGCGCCCGTTGCGCACGAGCTCGGCGGCGTACCGGAACTGGGGAGAGGAGCGCTGCTGGCTGCCGACCTGCAAGATTCGTCCCGACCGGTGGACGGCATCGCTCATCGCCCGCCCTTCTGGAATCGTCAGTGAGGCCGGCTTCTGGAGGTACACGTCCTTCCCTGCCTGGACGGCATGAATCGTAATCAGCGCGTGCCAGTGATCCGGCGTGCTGATGACAACGGCGTCGATGTCCTTGTTGGCCAGCAGCTGCCGATAGTCGTGGTAGACGGAAACGCCGTCGCCGGGCATTCCCCTCTTGGCGTAGTGCCCGTTCACCAGCGTCTTGCCGTCGGCAGCGCGTTTGCTGTCGACGTCGCACACGGCGACGATCCGTGCCGTGTCGTACTTCCAGAGACCCGGCAGGTCGTGCGTCCGGGAGATGCGTCCCACGCCGATGGCGCCGACATTGATGCGATTGCCTGGAGCAGCGGCCCCGAGCACCGAGGCCGGCACGATGGCCGGAAACCCGCCGAGCGTCGATACCGCGACAAGCCCCTTGCCCGCTGCCCCCATGAACTCCCGCCGCGACGCCCTGTCTTTTCGTGTTCCGGCCATTGTGCCTCCTGCGATGCGGTGAACGTCAGTCGCTGCGCCTGCTGTTTGCGCCTCGAGCGAGAGTGTTGGGGCAGTCCTCGACCTGCCGACGCCGCCCTCCGCAGCGTCAGCGTGTTCGTGGTGCGTCTCCAGGGCTGACGGCGTACGCGCGCGAGTAGTCGCGCGGCGTCTCCCGGACCACCGACTCGATGCCGCCCAGGAGGTGCCGGCGCAGTTCCGCGCCCGCGTAGTCCTCCTTGCGGTGACCGAGTGACGTGTACCACTGCCGTCCACCGTCGAACTCCTGATACCACACCGAGGGGAACACGTCACCGAAGGTCGACGGCTTCTCCTTCGGATCCTGGATCGTGGTGAGATCGTTGACAGCGAGAATCTGCATGTTCACGTTCATGCGCACGAGGTAGTAGCACTCGTCCTCACGGTCCCAGCGCGCAGGCAGGTGCGCGAGCGACGGATGCGTGCGATCAAGGACCAGCACGCCGAACCTCTGAATCGGCGCGTGACGCGAGAAGGCGCCGCCCAGCAGCCCTGCAAACCACTTCCACGTGCGTTCGGCCCCGCTGGCGGAGTGAATCCCCACGAAGCCGCCGCCGGCCTGCACGTAACGCATCAAGGCGACCCGCTGCGCGTCGGTGTCGAAGACGACGTTGTTCGTGTTCGAGAACACCAGCGCGCTGTACTTCGTCAGGTTGTCATCGGTGAAGACACCCGGATCGTTCGAGACGTCGACCGAGAACCGGTGCTCCCTGGCGAGCTCGTTGATGGCCTCGATGGATGCCGGGATGTTGTCGTGCACGTAGCCAGTGCCGTTCTTCGTGTAGAACAGCAGGCGCACCGTCGTCCAGTCGAGCGACGTGCGCTGCAATCCGGCCAGCTCGAGGCCCGCTCCGGTTGCGAGGGACCCGAGCAGCAGCAGCGAAATCAGGACGAACCCGAGACGTGTCATCGATCTCCTGTCGAAGTATGCGGGCCGGCCCTGCCGGGCGAGCGCGCCGCCGCTTCGGGTGGCGATCCAGCGCTCGCGCCGCGGCAGCGAGACGTGCCCGTAGTTGCCAGTGTACCGTCTCGCCAACCCGCTGGTCGACTACAGGACACAGTGAACAAGGCGACGAGCCGCCGTGCCCTTCAACGACGGCCACGGTGTCGCCAGCGCATTCGACGTCATCGAGCGTTCGTCAGAAAACCGCAGCGCGTGAGCAGCAACGCGAATCGCTCGTCGCGGCGGTACGGATCCCACACCGCGTCGCTCGGAAGGAAGATCAAGTTGACATCGCGCGCAGTGAACGCCCGCTCGAGCCATTCAAAGACCGCAGTCGTGTTGCCCATCCCTGCGTGGACGAGCGCCGTGGCAGACGGAGGCACGTAGCGGGTCGTCGACGCCTCCGCCAGTGCTCGAAGCGCTTCTTCGGCTTCGACAGTCCTGCCAAGCCGTCCCATCAGATATCCACGGAAGGCCATGGTCTTGCTGTTCTCGCCGCCCGAGAAGCGGGCAGCGTCCGCGAGTGATTCCAGGGCGAGACCGGTCTCGCCGGCATGGACGTACGCCTGCGCCAGTTGCATGTGCCCAATCCAGAACTGCGAGTCGACGAGCGTGGCGCGCCTGGCATGCTGCCTGGCAGCCGCCAGGTCGCGCGCCTGGAACGCCACCTGCGCGGAGAGTGCGTGCGTCATCGGGGAGAACGGGTCGCGCGCACGGGTGTGCGCCATCGACCGCTCGGCGTCCGCGTGCGCACCCATTTGCGAAAGGACATGCCCAAGCGTCCGATGTGCGGTCACGTGACTCGAATCGAGCGCGATGGCACGCCGGAGGGCGACCTCTGCCGCTCGCCAGTTCCACTCCAACAGCCACTGCACATACCCGAAGGCGAACTGTGCCTCGGCGAGGTCCGGATTGACGTTGATGGCATTCTCGGCGGCGATACGCGCGCGTTCCCGCACCTGTTGCGGGTCTGTGTCGCTGTTGATGGCGCTTGCCGCAAGCGTGAACGACAGACCGGCCCACGCGAGTGCATAGGCGGGATCGAGTGTGATGGCCTGCTCGTAGTACTGCACCGCTCGGGCAGTCGATGCACGGTTGCGCTGGTTCTCGAAGTAGCGGGCACGCAGGTAGGTTTCGTACGCCTCCGGATTCTGCGTCTGCCGGCGGTCGAGCGCGGTCAGGCGATCGACGCCCACGCTGACCCGCACGTGATCGGCGATGGCCACGCTCACGTCTCGGTGGAGCGCACGCAGGCTCGAGCGTTCGCGGCGGAAGCTCGCCGACCACACCTGCGACTGCGTGTCAGCCTCGAGCAGCCGCGACGTCATTCGTATGATGCCGTCTTCGCCCGCAACTTCACCCTCCACGAGAAAGTCCACACCCAGATCGCGTGCCATGCTGGCGGGCGTCCTGCCGCCACGGATGTACGCCATCACCGTCGTCTTGGGCACGACCGTGAGCCGCTGCGGTGCGATCTTGCTCAACGAGGCTATCGTCTCGTCTCCCAAGCCCTGGGCCAGGTACGCCTGACCAGGATCATCCGTCGCACTCTCGAAAGGCAGCACCGCCAGGACCACCGACTCGGGAGCGACCGACTGGTGCCCCAGGTACGCGGCTGCGGAGATCGCGACAGCAACGAGCACAAGGAGGGCCGGATGGCGCACGGCGGGAGCGCGACCCCACCATCGCGCGGGACCCGCCGAGGGCGACGGCGCCGCCGAAGATGCGGCGGCCGACTCGGTGGCGACCGTCGGGGACGGGGGCGCCGGACGTCCGGAGTGGTCGCTGTCCGTATCGCCTGTCACCGTCAAGGCGGACCCTGGCGCGAACGACGATGGCGTGACTGCGTCATCGATCTCGACATCCGCGATGAAGCGGTAGCCCTTCCCGGGCACGGTCTCGATGTACCGTCGTGTATCGGCCGAGTCTCGAAGGGCGGCCCTCAGCTTCCAGATGGCGGTGTTGACGCCGGTCTCGACGTCGACGAACACGCCTGGCTCCCAAAGCCGTTCCACGATGTCTGGTCTGGTCACCAATTCGCCGCGGCGTTCGACCAGGAGGAGGAGCAGGTCCATTGGGCGACGTTCGAGTCGCACAGGCCGGCCGTGGTAGCGCAGCCGATATGCGCGGACATCGAGATGGAAGGGACCGAAACGGTACGACGCGAGCGTCGAGGAAGCGGGCATGGCGCGGTCGCCGGACAAGTGGGAGAGCCGCAACTATAAGTTCTTTATGCGGTTACGGGAAGAGCAGAGCTTGAGATTCTCTTGACCAGCCGTCCATGGACGGCACAGGGAACATTCAATGAGGATGGGGATGCCGGAGGGGACATCACGTTTCCTCCGAAAGGAGACCGACAATGCGCTTCGTCGTACTCGCCTTCTCTGTCCTCGCGACCGCGTGCACCGGCACCGCTCCCAGCTCGCCGACGGCGCCTTCAAGCATGGCCTTCGGCACCGGAGCCACGGAGGCCCGGCGCGGCTCTCAACTACCCATCAGGGGCAATCTGGTGGCCACCGAAACCGTGGCGGGCGCCTTCCATCGCCTGACGGGCTCGGGCGAGGCGACTCATCTGGGCCGGTTCACCGTGGTGTCAGAGTTCAACGTCATCCCGCCGCCGTTGAGCACGGCGTCCGGCACGGCCGTCTGGTCGGCAGCCAATGGGGACAACCTCTTCACCACGACAACGGGGCAGGCCGTCATCGCCTTCCCGCTCGCTACCATCGTCGAGACGCACACCATCACGGGGGGCACGGGCCGCTTCGAGAGCACGACGGGCAGCATCCTCGTGAAGCGTTCGCTCAGCCTTACGACGCTGCAATCGTCTGCCTCGCTGACCGGGACGATGAATCTGGGGCACTGAGCTGGTAGTGGCCGTGCGGGCATCGCCCCCGCACGGCTGGTTCCTTCTAGACAGGGTCGAAAATCACCGTCCGTCACGAGTTCCCTGCCGGGGCGGGTGTGACGTGTACACGATAGCCGAGACTTCGCAGCTCGCGAATCATCCTCGCGGCGCGACGGTGGGCGCGCGCCCTATTCACCTCCGGGCCGCGTTCCTCGTACGTGACGCCGTCGTGCAAGACCTTCCACACGAGGCGACAGAGACGATGGGCAATGGCGCCAATCGCTTGCGCGTGGCCGAGACGCCCGACAAACCGCCGGTAGAGCAGCTCGAAGAGGGTGCCTTTGCTCTTGACCGCGGCGTGCGCGGCTTGATTGAGCAGGCGGCGCATTGGCTTGTTGCCGCTGGGCGCGCGATGACTCCGGTTGACGCCAGCACTCTCGTCGTGGCCGGGACACGCGCCGACCCACGACGCCAACTGCTTGGCGGTCGGAAACGTCGTGGCGGTGGCTCCCACCTCGGCGATGATCTGTTGTGCCGAGTCGACACCAAAGCCCGGCACCGCGGCGAGGCGCTGAACGGCGTCTTGATGGCTGCGGAGA
>JACDAO010000320.1 GCA_013695405.1 Acidobacteriota bacterium
GTGCGGACCGGGCGGTTACGGCGACCGCGGCACGGGCAGCGCCGCCGACCGGTGCGGCAGGTTGTGCGACCAGGGTGAGGGGTACCAGCGAGGCGGCGGCACCGGCCACCACCCACCACCAGCGAGAGCTGGGATGAGCGTGATTGAGCATGACGAGTCTCCTCTCGAGTGCATCGAACGTGGGCGAGGTGCCCGCCGCGGCCACCGCGTCGTCGGCCGGCGTGACCCCGAGGGTCAGCAGCAGCCGGCCGTAGCGGGCAGGCTCGACGTCCAGGGTGCGCAGCACCTCGGCGTCGCAGGCCTGCTCACGTGCGAGCAGGTACTCCCGCATCGCGTGGCGGGCCAGCGGGTGGAAGAAGAACAGGCGGCTGGCGAGGGCCGGGCCCCAGCCCCACAGCAGATCGCCGCGCCGCACGTGCGCGAATTCGTGGCCGAGCACGAGGTCGAGTTCGTCGTCGCCGAGCGTCGTCGTGCTCGACAGCGGCAACAGCACCGTCGGCGTCCGGATGCCGGTCAGCATCGGCACCGTGCTCGTGCGAGACGCGAGCACCTGGGGCGCCACCGTCAGGCCGAACCGCGACGCGAGTGCTGCCACGCGGTTGGTCACCGACCCGACCACCGGCTCGGCCGCCAGGCGCATCCGGCGTGCGTCGAGCACCGCCCGCCACAGGCTCGTGCCGTGTAGCGCGAGCACGGCCAGCCAGCCACCGCACAGCAGCACCGGCCACAACGACGTGTACGGGATCGACACGGCGCCCCGTTGCGGTGACAACGGCTGCGTCAGCAAAGCCGGCGATGACGTCGCCGTCGGCGATGACGGCGCCACCGCGACACCAGCACGCGCCGTGCTCCAGCTGCGAGCGGGGACCGTGACCGCCGGTCGTGCCGGCAGCCACGCCAGTGCCAGGCCTGGCACTGGCAGGACACCAAGCAGCAATTTGAGCGCGACCAGCCACCACAGCCAGACCCGCACGGCCGCTGGCATCGCGGGCAGCGTGCGACACAGCCCCCACACCACCAGCGCCACCGCCGCGCCCTCGATCGAGGCCTGCAGCAGCGTCCAGATGACGTCGAGTGCGTACAGGCGCGCCGTGTCGACCACCCGGACGAAGGTCATGACGGCCTCCGCTGCTGCAGGCGCGCCACCAACCGTTCGAGTTCGGCCACTTCCTCGACGCTGAGTTCCGCGTTTTCACTCAGGTAGGCGACGAACGGCGACACCGAGCCGCCCAGGGTCCGCGTCACGAAGGTGCCGACGGCGTCACGCAGCACGTCGCCGGGCGCCGCCCCGGCGGTGTAGCGGAACATCCCCTGGACTCGACGGCGCGACAGATGGCCTTTTCGTCGCAGCCGTTCGATCATCGTCAGGACCGTGGATCGAGCCAGCCCGCGAGACGCGCCGTACTGCTCGGCGACGTCTCCCGCGGCAATCGCCGGGTGCTCGGCCAGCCACGCCAGGAGCGCCAGCTCCTGTTCGCCAGGACGTGTGGTGGACATCTCGCCTCTCCCTTCCGAACGCAGACCGGCGTCCGGCGCCGGCTGTCTACAGTTGTAGTCTACAGCGCAGTGTCGCACTGTCTACAACTGTCGTCAACCACGCCCTGAGACGGCAACTGTGGCCGCGAAGTTCAGCGCGCGGCCGAGATGCTGCGTGGTTGGGGCGGACGACCCGCAGGGCGGGCCGCTCCAGGAGATGCGGTGGGGGCGTGAGCCGGGCGCTCAGCGCGCGGCGGCGTCGTCGGGGCCCTGCTCGACGAACAGGCTGTTCCAGTACTTGACGTCACGGGCGCCACGACGACCTAGCACGGCCATCGCCTCGGCCTTGCGGGCGTCATCGTCGTCGGCCTTGACGGCGAGCACGAAGCCACCGGCATTGAGGGTGGCCAACGCCAGCGCGTGAAACTCGGACGTATCCGAGACCCAGCGTTCCACGACGCGGAACCAGCGGCCGGCGGTGCCGCGCGTCTCTCCCGACGGATCGAGCAGGCGCTCGCCCTCGGCGCCGGCGAAGACGTCGATGTCGGCACGCGCAAAGCCCGCCTGTTCCAGATCGCCGACCGCCAGCGTCACGGCATCGTGCCCGTCGAACAAGCCGGTCACGCAGTTGACCGGGTTGAATTGCGCGTTCTCATTCGGTGAGTCTGGATTGACGCGGACCATAGGTGGCAGCCTCCGTGCTGCACAGGACACTGGCCGGAGCGCGCAACCCGGCTGGAAGGACCATTGAACTCGCGGCGCGACCTGCGCGTTGTGACGTCTGGCGTCCGCCGGCCGTCCCCGACGCGGACACGGCGTCAGACGTAGGCCAGCATCCGTCCGCAGACCAGCGCCGTCGTCCAACAGGCGAGCGAGACGACTGCCGCCAGGCGTGCCACCCCCGGGGTGGGCAGCGCCACGTCCCAACGGTCCACCGACTTGAAGATGCCGAGGTGGAAGAGCGAGGCGTTGACCACGGCCAGCGTGATCGACGCCATCTTGATTGCCAGCACCATGTTCAGCAAGGTCGAGGCGTTGGCGGCGAACAGCAGCACGCCGGTCACCGCCAGCAGCGCGAACCCGAGGCGTGACCACGGCAGCAGGTGCGCAGCCAGCAACGCCACCGGCAGGCGCGCGCCGACGCCCAGCAAGCGCATGTCGAAGGTCACCGCCGTGCCAATCAGCAGTCCGAGGCCGATCAGGTGGACGATCTCGGTCGCCGGGTAGGCCCAGGTCGACGAGCGCACGGCCGCTGCCAGCGGCGTCTGCTCGAGCCAGACCGCCGCTCCCGACAGCGACTGGAGCATCAGCGCAACTCGACCGTCTTGTCGCCGATCGTGATCCGCTCCGCGCGCATTTCAGTGGCCACCTCGCGGTGCTGATAACCCACCACGCGCGCGGTCGTCCCCTTGGCCAGCATCGGCTCGGTCAGTCCGCGGGATTGCATCCGCGGCGTCGGCGCCAGCACCACGTCCCAGACCTTGCCCTTGACCTCTAGCTTCACGGTGCCATGCGGATTGCCATAGGTCGACGCGGTGATCACGCCGTCCAGCGTCATCGGCTTGTCGAGGTAGCTGCTCCAGCCGTGGTGCGCCACGACCGTTGTCGAACTGAGCAAGGCGGCCAGTACCGCCGAGAGGACCGTACGTCGCTTCACCATGGTGGGCTCCTCGTCTTCGTATCGTCGGCCCTTGAGCGGACCTCGCACGGGCCAATGCAGAGCCCGTGACACGGTGAATAGCCGGTCGAACCAGTGCCGGTCAAGCTGGAGCGCGGTCAGGGCAGGGGTTTGACCAGCAGATTCTTGAAGTGCACGCGACTCTTCGGGTCGTGGCCCTGCAGCGCGAACGTGCCCTTCGCGATCAGCCGCCCGGCCATGCCGGCTGGACGCGAGACGTCGTCAGGCTCGGTGTACTCGGCGGTGGTCTTGCCGTTGACCTTGATGGTCACCTGCTTGCCGATGACGATGATGTGCTGCGTGAACCACTCGTGGTCCTTGGCCGGCGCGGTGTTCATCACGTTGACGATGTTGTACAGGCTGCCGGTGCGAATCGGATCGGTGTGCGAGTTGTTGACCTGCACCTCGTAGCCTTTTTGCGGCCACCCGGTCTCCTGGTACTCGGTGTGGAAGTACATGCCGGAGTTCGCGCCGGGCATGGTCATGACGTCGGCCTTCCACTCGAAGTTGGTGAAGACGTGCTCCTGGATCGGCCCCATGTAGTACAGGTGGGCGCGCGGTCCGAAGACGACAATCGCGCCGTCCTGGACGCTGAAGGTGCTGGCGTTGTCGCCAACCTTCCAGCCGTCGAGGGACTGGCCGTCGAACAGCGGCAGCCAGCCATCCTGTTGTGCAGCGAGGCGGGCGGTCACGTGAGGGACGAGCAGCAGGGCGGCACCGCACACGGCGGCGAGCAGGGACAGGCGCGAACGCATGACGACCTCCGGGATGTGGGAACGGTGCGCACTCTAGCACGACCTCTCCGGCTGCGCCCGGCGCAGGGCCGGCGCTCACCGCTCGAGTCGATGCCGCTCGACCGGCGAC
>JACDAO010000355.1 GCA_013695405.1 Acidobacteriota bacterium
GATCCAGCGGATCCCGCCGTCGGTGGTCTTCCAGAGGCCGCCCCCCGTCGCGCCGAAGTAGTACTCGAGCGGTCGCGCGGCACTGCCGGCCACCGCAATCGATCGCCCGCCCCGGTTGGGCCCGACACTGCGCCACTTGAGCGTGGACAGCGCGGACACCGGCGCGCCGTGCGCCGCAGGCGCCGCGGTCTGCTGGGCGGAGGCGGAGACATGGCCGGCTACGAGGCCGGCGATCAGGGCGCAGGCGCGCACGGCGCCGAAGGTGCGACACATGGCGCCCAATGCTACCGGCCACACCCGAGCGAGACAAGCGCGCGTCGGCGTGTCCGCAGAATCCGCACACCTCGACGGACCCCTGGCGTGCACATTCCGCCACCTCGCTTCGTGGCTGTCCGCACCTGTCTTGCAACCCTGCGGCCCCTGCCGTGGCCCAGCTCTTGCCAAGACAGAACGCGGACGCCGGGAGGTTGGCCCGCCTGTATTCCGGCCGCGAGAGCCGCCGGAGAGGGAGGCGTCCGATGTGTCGAACACGAGGAAAGCTGGCCTTCAGTGCGTTGATGCTGGCCTCAGCCACCGTCCACGCGCAAAGCGCCAACATGGGGACGACGTTCCATGCGCTGGAGGCGCGCGCGGTACGTGTCACGACCACGTTTCCGGACGCCGCGATCGACGTCCGGCGCAAGGACGGGCAGGCGATCGACGCAGTGCTGACGGACCGCGCCGGCGCGGTCCGCGGCCGCCTGCAGATGCCCGCGGGAGCCCGACGCGTGCAGTGGCAGCGGGACGGGCGGTCCAACGACGCGCAGGAGTTCGACCTGCCGGCGCAGACCGAGGTCTCGCTCGACTGGGCGTCGCATCAGTTGTACGTCCTGTGGACCGATGATCGCGCGCAGGCGGCGGCCGGCCGCGCTCTCGACCTGGCCGACGAGTCGGCGACCTGGGACGGGCACATGCGGCGCGATCGGCGGGCGCTCTCCCGCGGCGCCTCGGCCGGCCAACTGGCCGCCAGGCTGCAGTCGGTCGAAACCGAGTTCGACGAAGTGGTGGTGCGCTCGGCGGTCGACGTGCATGACCGCCGGCCAACTGGCAAGCGGGTCGACTACTCGCGCTTCACCGCAGCGATCCGCGACCGGCGAACAGGCGCCGCGCGCGGGTTCGTGCGCTGGTTCGACACCGCGCAGGTGTTGACCTGGAAGATCGAGGGCGGCAGCAGCGGGGTCATCCTCCCTGAACGGATGCGCGGCGGCTGGACGTTCACTCCGACGATGGGGTGGGCGAACGTCCAGGCGTATCAGTTCGCCACGGAGGCGGCGCGGGGGGTGGCGCCGACCGGGCCCGACCCCCTGGCCCAGGCGTTCCGCGGGCTGTTCGCGCAACCGGCACGCTCGGTTCCGCGGGCGTTGCTGGCGCGCACCGTCGCGGGAGAACCGCTGGCCGGCACTGGACCGTCTGGCGCACGGTCCCCGCGCGCCGACTCCTGGCGGTCGTTGCCCTGGCAGTTCGGCGGCCGCGGTGCGGCGACGAACGAGGAAGGGTGCGACAACCTGCACTGGCTGGACGGCTCGATCTTCCGCGTCTGCTGCGACGTGCACGATCGCTGCTACGAAGCCAACGGCTGTTCGTCGTCCAGCTGGCGCTGGCCGTTCAGCGGCGGCACCTGGAGTTGCGCGCGCTGCAACGTCGGGGCGGTCTACTGCTTCTGCACGCTCGCCAACCCGGCATACTGCGGTGGCGGCGCTGGCGGCGGGAGCGGCGGCGGCGATGGCAGCGGCGGCGGATGCAGCAGTGTGGCTGGCGGCTTCTGTCCCGCCGAATGCACCAGCTGCTCTGCACGTTGACGTGATCCTGTGGCAAAGGGGGTTCCTGCGGCCATTGGGGTCGAGGGGTGAGGCGGGGTCATGACGCTCAAGGCGTGGATGGTGACGCTCGGGGTGACGATTGTCGGGATGGGTGTGCTGGGTAGCCTCTGGATCGGCCGCGAGGTGTCGCCGGGGCAGTGGCGGGACGGCGTCTCGCTCACCCGCTGGGGCGTGCTCTGGACCCTGCTGCTGCTCGGCGGCATCGCCACCGCCCCAGCCCTGCGGGGGTGGCGCGCCCGCGTCCTCGCCATCGTGCCGTTACTGGTGTGGATCGCCTGGCAGCTACGCGGCGGTTCGCTGGCCCCGATCGCTTATGCCATCTACGCCATGCCGACGGTCCTGGCGTGGCTGGCCGGGGCGCTGCTCGGCGACCGGGTCCAGAGTTGGCACGGGCGTGACTCCACGCGCGCATGAGCACGACCACGACGTCCGCTCGCAGAGAAGTCTGCACACGTCAAAGTCGAGCATCCGGTCAAGCGGGGCGCGCAGCCGGTCGAAAAGCGTCCCGAGACGTGACGATGACGGGGCCCACCCCTGCCGCGGGCCCCGACATCTCGATCAGAGGCGGAAGCGCAGAAGGGCGCCGACGCCGCCTGCGTGAGCACGGGCCGCGTTCTCGATGAAGCGCACGGACGCATCGGTGCGGCGCGCGTGGGTCACCATTTCCTCGATCACGGACTCGTCCAGCGTGCTCCGCTGTTCGACCGGGGTCGACAGCCCAACCTCTGCCGACGCCTTGTCGGACGCCATCGCTGCCGGAGAGGCGGGTACGAGCAGGGTGTCGACC
>JACDAO010000391.1 GCA_013695405.1 Acidobacteriota bacterium
GTGATCAGGGTGCCGAGCCGAACCGTGCCGGGTGGCAACTGCGCGACCATCGCCCCGGTCAGGGTGGCCATGCCGGAGGGGAAGCTGCGGAACGCGCCACCCGCCGACGGACGCGCTGCGTGACGACGCAATCCCAGCAGCACGCTGCGGCCACGGCGCTCGAGGTCGACGAGTTGCGGAAACACCGAACTCGCCGACAGCCGGTCGAGGTCGCCGGCGTGAATACCGCCGAGCAGCGGCTGGGCGATCCAACTGGCTGCCTCGACGCCGAATCGACGACGAAAGAAACTGCCGGCGCTTTCGTCGGTGGTGCCCCGGCGGCAGGGGACCAGTGGTTCCACCGCGACCCGGCACTTGCCGCCCGTCGACAGCAGGGTCGAGCGGAGGAACGGCCCCAGCCGCGTCGCGATCCCGAACGCACCGCCCTCCGGCAGGGCGTGCAGCTCGTCATCCCGCAGCACGTAGGCGCCGCGTGGAGTCTTCATGCCAATCAGCTGCGAGTCGATGCCGAGTTCCCGGCAGAGGCCGATGGCACCCGGCTTGGTAACCAGGAAGGCGTCGGGACCGGCATCGAGCACGTACGGCCCGGCGATGTCGGTGCGAATCAGGCCGCCGGCACGGGGCTGCGCCTCGAGCACCACCGTTGGCACCCCGCGCCGGTGACACTCCCACGCCGCGGCCAGCCCGGCGATGCCGCCACCGAGCACCAGCACGCGGGGTGGCGTCATGTGTTCCGCGTGGCCGTCAACGAATGGACCAGGCGGGTCACCCGCTGGACCACGTCCGGTGAGGTCATTGGCAGCACGCCGTGGCCGAGGTTGAAGATGTGCCCGGGGCGTCCGCCGACACGCTGGACGATATCCTCGACGGCGGCGCGGACTCTCGGCCATGGGCCGAGCAGCAAGGTCGGGTCGAGGTTGCCCTGGATGCCGTGGTCTCCGATCAACTGCCAGGCGTGGTCGAGCGGCACGCGCCAGTCGGCGCCGACGACCGAACTACCGGCGGTGGCCATGTCTTCGAGCAGCATGCCGGTGCCGACGCCGAAATGAATCGAAGGGGTGCCGAGATCGGCGATCGCGTCGAACACCCTGCGGCTGTGCGGCAGGGCGAATTCCCGATAGTCGGTGGCGCTGAGGTGGCCGACCCAGGAGTCGAATATCTGGACGGCATCGACCCCGGCGGCAATCTGGGCCCGCAGGTAGGCGCCCGCCATGTCGGCGAGTCGGCCACACAGCGCGTGCCACGCCTGCGGTTCGGTGTACATCATCGCCTTGGTCCGGGCGAAATCCTTGGACGGCCCGCCCTCGATCGCGTAAGACGCGAGCGTGAACGGCGCACCGACGAACCCGATCAGGGGGACGTCCAGTTGAGCCTTCAGCATGCGAATCGTGTCGAGCACATAGGCCAACTCGTGGGCGGGGTCGATCGGCCTGACGCGATCGACGTCAGCGGCCGAGCGAACGGGTTCGTGAAAGGAGGGCCCCTCGCCTTTCAGGAACTCGAACGTCAGGCCCATCGGCGCGAGCGGTAACAGCAGGTCAGAGAACAAGATAGCGGCGTCTACCCCGAGTGTGCGGACCGGCTGCAGCGTCACCTCGACGGCCAGTTCTGGAGCACGGCAGAGCTCGAGCAGACTATAGCGCTGGCGCAGCGCCCGGTACTCGGGCATGTAGCGGCCGGCCTGGCGCATGAACCAGACCGGGGTTGCATCGACGGACTGGCGATGGCAGGCGCGGAGGAATCGATCGTTCACGGTTCGGTGACACGGGCTAAGTAGCGTCAAGACAGAGCGTTAGGCGAGCGCTGCGGGCTGTGGCAAAATAAGCCGGTCAGTGCGAACGCGCTGGCATCTGATTACGCATCCATGCTAGCATTCCGCGCTTTCCCCCGCGCGGGGTGACGGGCAGGCCGGGCGCGCCAGAGTGCCCGCGGAGGCTGTGTGGCGATCCTGATTCGGCCGGTACGCGAACAGTTCGAGCACGACCGGGTCATCCGGGCCCTGGAGTACACGCTGGGGCAACGATTCACGGTTGAGAGCAACGTCGGCGACCAGCAGCGCGCCCCGGTCAGGGCCGGTCAGGAGATGCTCTTTCCCGACCTTATCCTGAACACCCCTGATTCCGGCAAGAAACCGCACGCCATCGTCGAGGTCGAGACCGGCGAGTCGGTCAACCATCTGGAAGCGATGGCCCAGTGGGTACGCTTCGCGAAGGTTCGTACGCAGTTCCACCTGTACGTGCCGGCTGCGCATGTCGAAGCGGCGCGTCGGCTGTGTGCCGACCACCACGTCTCGCCAGCTGAAGTGTGGTCGTTCGTGCCGCTTGGCGACCAGATCCGGTTCACCCAGGTGTTCCGCGACCCGTCGTTGCCAGCCGACGGCCGTGTACCAGGCTCCGGCCCGGCCGTCGACATCGTCCCGGTGC
>JACDAO010000394.1 GCA_013695405.1 Acidobacteriota bacterium
CGGCGATGTCATGCGCGCGACGGTCAATGGCGACAGGATCCTGACGCCCTCGATCTGCCCGCCGTTGAGCAGCATCCGACAGAAACGCGCGAGATCGGCGGCGGTGGTGAACATCCCGGCGTGCCCGGCGACGTTGTCCATGCGACGCGCGGTCGGGTCGTGCACCGTGCCGCGCAGCCAGGTCCCGCTTGGATCGCCGCACGGGAATCCGTAGATGCTGCAGCGCTCGGTCGGAGCGATCCGGCTGGCCAGCGAGGCCGGTGGACGGAACATCGTGTCGCGCATCCGCAGCGGGTCGAAGATCCGGCGCTTGGCGAAGACATCGAGCGGCTCTCCCGAGATCACGCCGACCAGGTGCCCGAGCAGGAAGAAGTTGATGTCCGAGTAGATCACCCGCTCGTCGGGCCGCGCCACCGGCACCTCGTCGAGCGCCTTGCTGATCGCCAGCGCGTAGCCGTGCCACTCCGGTGTGAATTCGAGGTCCGGGCGCAGTCCCGAGGTGTGGGTCAACAGGTGACGGATGGTGATGTCGCGCTTGCTGTAGCGTTCGAAGCCCGGCAGGTGCGTCGCGACCCGATCGCTCAGACGGAGCCGACCCTCCTCGACCAGCAGCATCACCGATGTGGTCGTGGCGATGACCTTGGTCAGCGAGGCGGCGTCGAAGATCGTGTCGGCGGTCATCGGCTCGGGCGACGGCTGCACGGCGCGCTGCCCAATCGAGGCCTGCCACACTACAACGTTCTCGGTGCCGATCGCGACCACCGCGCCGGGCAGTTCCTTGCGCGCCACCGCTTCCTCGACCAGTGCGGTGATGCGCGCCAATCGCGGCCGGTCGATGCGCGACGCGGCCGCGCCGGCTCTCGGCCTCGTCTGTGCCGTGACCGGAACGACACCGATTACGCCGACGACGCACCACGCCACGGTTGCTGCCGCAAGTCGCATAGCCGCGAATTATAGGCGCCAGGGCCCGCCGGTCCGCGCGGCAGCGTCTAGAATGGCCGCACCCGTGACTTCCCCCCTGCGAACCGCCGTCGTCGTCGGGGCCGGCACGATGGGCGCACAGATTGCCGCGCACCTGGCCAACGCCGGTGTGGACGTCCACCTGCTCGACGTCGATGCCGCCACCGCCGCCGCCGGTTGGAAACGCGCGCTGGCGCTCAAGCCCGACCCGCTGTTCACCGCGGCCCACGCGCGCCTGGTGCAAACCGGCAGCCTCGCCGACGGGGCCACGCTGTTCGGACGCGCCGACTGGGTCGTCGAGGCGATCGTCGAGCGCCCGGAGCCGAAGCGCGCGCTGTTCGCGCAGATCGATCAGCAGCGCGGCGCCAGGACTGTGGTCACCTCGAACACCTCCGGCCTGCCCGTCGCCGGCTTGATCGAGGGCCGGTCGGAAGCCTTTGGCCGGCACTTCCTGGGCACACACTTCTTCAATCCGCCGCGCTACATGCCGCTGGTCGAGATGATCGCCGTCCCCGCCACCGATTCGGGCGTGCTCGACCGCGTCCGGTACTGGCTCGAGCAGCGCCTCGGCCGCAGCGTGGTGCCGGCCAGGGACTCGCCCAACTTCATCGCCAACCACATCGGCCTGTACGGCCTGTTCCGGGTGCTGCATGCCTGGCAGGACGGGTCGTTCGACATCGACACGGTCGATGCGCTGACCGGGCCGCTGATCGGCCGGCCGAAGAGCGCGACGTTTCGCACCCTCGACATCACCGGTCTCGACGTCGCCGCGCAGGTCGCAGGCAACTTCGCGGCGCGCCTCGACGACCGAGACCTCCAGGCGTTGTTCGCGCTGCCGCCGCACGTCGCGACGATGCTCGAGCGGGGTTTGATCGGCGAGAAGGCCGGACAGGGCTTCTTCACGCGTGTCAAGCGCCACGGCGACGCCGTCATCGAGGTGCTCGATCCAGAGACGATGACCTACGTTGCCAGGACGCCCGTGCAGCGCCCGGTGCTCGAGCGGCTCCGCGAGCAGCCAGGCGGGCTCGCCGCGCGACTCTCGGCCTTGCTGCTCGGCGACGGCGAGGAGAGCGACTTCACCCGCGCCACGCTCGGCGACACCCTGCTGTACACAGCCCGGGTCTGGGCCGACATCGCGCACCACGTCGACGACGTCGATCGGGCGATGCGGTGGGGCTTCGGCTGGGAGGTCGGGCCGTTCGAGATTATCGACGCCGTCGGCATCCGCCAGTTGCTGGGCGCCATGCAGGCCGACCCGCCGCCGCTGCTGGCACACGCCCTGTCAGCAGGCCGCAACACCGTGCGCGACGCGAGCGACGCGTTCCACGCTGACCCGGCGCACCTGCTCATCCTGCCGGCCGCCCGCGCCCGCCGCATCGTCGCCGCCAATGCGGCGGCGTCGGTGCTCGACACCGGCGACGGCATCTTTGCGGTCGAGCTGCACTCGAAGATCAACGCCATTGGTGGCGATACCCTGGCGATGATCGCGGCCGGCATCGACGCGGCCGAGCGTGAGGGCATCGGCCTGATGGTCGGCACCCAGGGCGCGGCGTTCTCGGCCGGCGCCAACCTGATGCTGTTGCTGATGGAGGCGCAGGAAGGCGAGTGGGAGGCGATCGACGCGATGGTCCGCGCCTTTCAACACACGGTCCTCCGCCTGCGCGACGCGGAGGTGCCGGTGGTGCTCGCGACGCATGGCCTGACGCTCGGCGGCGCCTGCGAGATGGCGCTGCACGCCTGCGGCGTGCAGGCCTCGGCCGAGACACACATGGGACTGGTCGAGGTCGGGGTCGGGCTGATTCCGGCCGGTGGCGGTACCAAGGAGATGCTGTGGCGCGCGATGCGCAATGCGGCCAGTCATCGCGGCAACCTGGTCCCGCTGGTGCAGCGGGTCTTCGAGACGATCGGCTTCGGCACGGTGTCGACCAGCGCCGCTCACGCCCGCGACCTCGGCCTGCTCGACGAGGGCGACGGAGTGACGATGCAACGCAGCCGGTTGCACGCCGACGCACGCGAGATGGTCAGGGCCAAGGCGGTCGGCTACACCGCCGGACGCGCGCCGGCGACAATCCCGGTCGGCGGCCCGGACATGCTGGCGGCCTTGCAACTCGGGGTGCACCTGGCCTCGCGGGCCGGGCGGATCAGCGAACACGACGCGCTGATCGGCCGCAAGCTGGCGTGGGTACTTGCGGGCGGTGACGTGCCGCACGCCACCGACGTGCCCGAGTCGCACCTGCTCGATCTCGAGCGCGAGGCGTTTCTCAGCCTGTGCGGTGAGCCGCGCACCCAGCAGCGCATCGCGCACACGCTCGGCACCGGCCGCACGCTGAGAAACTGATGGTGGTCACCGGACGTGGACCGGCGATGCTGATGATTCCCGGCATTCAGGGCCGATGGGAGTGGATGGCGCCGGCGGTCGACACCCTGGGGGCGCGGCTGCGGGTCGGCAGCTATTCGCTGAGCGGCGAGCCGGAGTCTGTGCCGCCGCAGATTGCGCGGACCTTCGACGACCTGGTGCGTCAGGCTCTGAACGCGCTGACCCGGCTGACCGACGCGCCGGCAGTGGTGTGCGGCGTCTCGTACGGCGCGCTGATCGCGCTGCGCCTGGCAGCGAGATATCCCGAACGCGTCCGCGCGCTGGTGCTGGCCTCCCCGCTCAATGCCGACTTCGCGCCCGACGCCCGAATCCGCGGCTGGGTGGCGCATCCGTACCTGATGGCGCCGGCGTTTCTGGCTGGCTCACCTGGCCGCACGCTGCCGGAGATTCGGGCCGCGCACGACGGGCGATGGCTGCGTGCCGCGCTCGGCCTGCTCGCGCGCGTGGCGCGAGCGCCGCATTCGCCCGGACGGATGGCCGCGCGGTTGCGCATGCTGGACGGGGAGGATCTGGTCAGCGACTGCCGCGCGGTGCGCCAGCCGACCCTGCTGGTGACCGGCGAGCCGGTTCTCGATCTGATCGTGCCGGCGGACGCCAGTTGCCGCATGCTGGACTGGATCCCCGACGTCCGCCACGTGACGCTGCGTCGCACCGGGCACTGGGGACTGGTGACCAGGCGCGAGGCCTTTGCCACCCAGGTCCACGCCTTTCTGGAGACACTGCCATGACCGATGCCGTGATCGTCTCCGCGGCGCGAACGCCGGTCGGCAAGGCGCCGCTCGGACAGTTCCGCTACGCGCGTCCCGACGACCTCGCCGCGATGGCGCTGCGGGCGGTGCTCGACCGTGCGCCGGCGATTGATCCGGCGACGGTGGACGATGTGGTGATCGGCTGTGCGATGCCTGAGGCCGAACAGGGCATGAACGTCGCGCGCATCGCCAGCCTCCGCGCCGGGGTGCCGCACGACGCGTCGGCGGTCACGGTCAACCGCTTCTGTGCCTCGGGGCTGGAAGCCATCGTCTGCGCTGTCGATCGGATTGGCGCCGGCAGGGCCGACGTGGTGCTGGCCGGCGGCACCGAGTCGATGAGTCTGGTGCCGATGGGCGGCCACAAGATCGCGCCGAATCCGGACCTGATGCGCAGCCATCCCGACGTCTATCTCTCGACCGGGCTGGTGGCCGAGACCCACGCGCGAGAGTACGGCATCGATCGCGATGCGCAGGACGCGTACGCACTCGAGAGTCATCGGCGCGCCGTGGCGGCAATCGACGCCGGACGCTTCGCGCCGGAGATGGTGGCGGTGCCGACGACCCGGATCGGCGGCGCGGCCGCGACCAGTGCGCTGGCGATCGAGCAGGTGCTGGTGGAGAGCGACGAAGGGCCACGGCGCGACACCTCGATGGACGCGCTCGCACGGCTGCGACCGGCATTTCTGGTCAACGGCACGGTGACGGCGGGCAACTCGTCGCAGATGAGCGACGGTGCGGCGGCAGTGCTGGTGCTGAGCGCGGCCAGGGCCCGCGAGGTCGGACTGATGCCACTGGCACGGTTGGTGGCGTATGCAACCGCCGGCGTCGAGCCCGAGCGCTTCGGGATCGGCCCGGTGCCGGCGATCCGCAAGGTGCTGCGGCGGGCTGGCTTGTCGCTGGCCGAGATCGACCTGGTCGAGCTCAACGAGGCGTTTGCCAGTCAGGTGCTGGCCTGCGCCAGGGACCTCGACCTCGACCGGTCGCGCCTGAACGTCAACGGCGGCGCGATCGCGCTGGGCCATCCGCTCGGCTGCACCGGCGCGCGGCTGACCGTCTCGCTGCTGCACGAGATGGCTCGTCGGCAGGCACGCTACGGCCTCGTCAGCATGTGCGTCGGCGGCGGCATGGGTGCCGCGGCGGTGTTCGAGCGACTCTGATGCCTCTCTCGCAACCTGGCGGCGCGTGGCTGATCGGCGAGACGTCGCCGGGCGACGTCTTCGCGCCCGAGGATCGCAGCGGCGAGCAGCGGATGATCGCGGCCACCGCCCAGGCCTTCGTGGACGGCGAGGTCGCGCCGCGACGGGACGCGCTCGAGGCGAAGGACTGGGGCGTCGCGCGCGGCTTGTTGCGCGGCGCCGGTGAACTCGGCCTGCTCGGCGCGGACGTGCCCGAGGAACTCGGCGGCGTCGGCCTGGACGTGGTCAGCTCGGTGCAGGTGTCCGAGGCGATGGGCCGGCAGGCCTCATTCGGGACCACCGTCGGCGCGCACACCGGGCTGTGCGTGATCCCCCTCTTGTGGTTCGGCACCGAGGCACAGCGCGCACACTATCTGCCGCGGTTAACCAGCGGCGAGCTGGTCGGTGCCTACGCGCTCAGCGAGGCGGGCTCGGGATCCGACGCGCTCGGCGCCCGCGCCGTCGCCACACCGCTGCCGGCCGGCGGCTTCGAGTTGCACGGCGAGAAGCTGTGGATCACCAATGGCGGCTTTGCCGATCTGTTCGTCGTGTTCGCGAAAGTCGACGGCGAGCGGTTCACGGCCTTCCTGGTGTCGCGCGACACGCCCGGCGTCAGCACCGGTCGCGAGGAACACAAGATGGGGCTGCACGGCTCGTCGACCGCCTCGTTGCTGCTGCAGGGCGCGCGGGTCGGTGCGGAGGCCGTGCTCGGAGAGGTCGGCAAGGGCCACAAGGTCGCCTTCACGGTGCTGAACTACGGCCGGTTCAAGCTCGGCGCGATGACCGTCGGCGGCGCACGCCAGGGCTTGGCCGATGCCTCGCGCTACGCGGGGACGCGGCGACAGTTCGGCCAGCCGATCGCCAGCTTCGGCGCAATTCAGATGAAGTTGTCGGAAATGGCAGCGCGGATCTACGCAGCCGAGAGCGCGCTGTACCGCCTGGCTGGATCGGTCGAGCACGACGGGCAGACGCCGCACCCGGCGCGCGGCCAGGTGCTCGAGCAGCACGCCGTCGAAGCGTCAATCCTCAAGGTGCTGGCCAGCGAGACGCTCCAGTACGTGCTCGACGAGAACATCCAGATTCACGGCGGCAACGGCTTCGTCCGCGACTATCCAGCGGAGGGCTACTATCGCGACGCGCGCGTCAACCGCATCTTCGAGGGCACCAACGAGATCAACCGGTTGCTGCTTGCAGGGCAGTTGATCCGGCGCGCGGTCAAGGGCGAGGTGCCGCTGCTGGCGATGGCCCGGGCCCTGCCCGAGACCGTGCTGGCGCTGCCGGTGCAGGCGCCCGACGACCCCATCGCGCTGCTGCAGCACGTCAGTCGGGGGCTGCGCTCCGGCACGGTCCTGCTGCTCGGCGCGGCACTCCAGCGTTACGGCCAGGGTCTCTCGGAGGAGCAGGAAGTGCTGTTGTGGCTGGCTGACCTGGCGATCGACGCCTACGCGGTCGACAGCGCCGCGCTGCGCGCGATTCGCCTGCAGCAGGGCACCGATGCCGACACCGCCGCCCGCCACCGCCATGTCGCGCTGCTGGTGGCCTGCGAATCGGCGATGCGGGCCGAGCTGGTGCTGCGCAGGGCGCTGCCCGCGGTCCTCGACGGCGACCTGCTGCGCGTCGGGCTGGCCGCCGCCAGACGATTGCTCAAGCTGCCCGATCTCGATCAGCGGCCCTGGCGACGGGTGCTGGCCGCCGCCTGCGTCGATCGCAGCGGCGCGCTGTTCGGTGAGGCGCCGCGGCAGGGTATGCTTTCGGTGTGAAGTCGCGCCTTCTGCTGCTGGTCGCGTCGAGCGCGCTGGCCGCCTGCTCGACACAGCCCCCGGTGCAGGACTACGCCGCCGAGGTCGCCGCCACCCGTGCCGCCAAGGACGCGATGTTCCTGCAGGCAGGCGATTCGCCGGTGCCTGCCACCGCCCGGGACCGGTTCGTGCCGCTCGCGTATTACGGCATCGACGACAGTTATCGCACGCCGGCCGCGCTGGTCCCTATCGACGAACGCGATGCGCCAGTGCTCGACATGCCGACGTCGACCGGACAGCGACGGCCGATGCGGCGGGCCGGCAAGCTGCAGTTCAGCCTGCGCGGGCAGCCGCACACGCTGACCGCATTCGTCTCGGCCGACGACCCGGGGCGGGAGCGCCTGTTCGTGCCGTTCCGGGATCTGACCGCCGGCGCCGAGACCTACCCGGCGGGCCGCTATCTCGATCTCGATCGCACGGCCACCGGGCTGTACGATCTCGACTTCAATCGCGCGTATCAGCCGTACTGCTACTTCGACAGCAGCTACGACTGCCCGATTCCGCCCCAGGAGAACCGGCTGCCCGTGCCGATCCGTGCGGGCGAACGGATGCGCTCCTGACCGAGGCTGCCGCGTGGCCCTTGCTGCCGTGATCTTCGACTTCGACGGCGTGCTCGCCGACAGCGAGCCGGTCCACCTGCAGGTGTTCCAGGCGGTGCTGGACACGGTGGGCGTGGAACTGTCGGCCGACGAGTACTACGAGAAGTACCTCGGCTACAGCGACCGCGACGCCTTCCAGCAGGTGATGCGCGACCGCGGCCAGCCGATCGACGCCTCGTCGCTCGACGCGTTGCTCGCGCACAAAGTGGCGTTGTTCCCGGCGGCGATTGGCGATCACGCGCTCTACGCCGACGCCGCCGAGTGCGTGGCCCGGGTCGCGGCCGAAGTCCCGGTGGCGATTGCCTCGGGCGCGCTGCGCCACGAGATCCTGCTGATGCTCGAACGCGGCGGTCTCGCCAGCCTGTTCCCGATCATCGTCGCCGCCGGTGAGACCCCGCGCAGCAAACCGCACCCCGACCCCTATGCCGAGGCGTTGGCCCGCCTCAAGGCGTCTGGCGCAGTCGCGGTGACCGCGGCGCCGGCCGACGTGGTGGCGATCGAGGACTCCGAGTGGGGCCTGCAGTCGGCGCGGGCGGCCGGCCTGCGCACGATGGCGGTGCTCAGCTCCTACGACAAGACAAAGTTGCCGAGCGCGGAGGACTGGGTGGCGTCGCTGTCGGACATCACCGTCGCCAGGCTCGACGCGCTGGTCGGCTCGGAGCAGGCGACCCGATGACTCCAGGCGACGTCGACGCGTTCCTGGCGCTGGCGCAGCGGCCAGGCGAAGACGATCTCGCGGCAGCGGCGCTGCAGTTGGCGCGACTCGAGTACCACGGCCTGCAGACCGCCGACACGCTCGGCACACTGCAGCAGATGGCCGACCGGGCCCACGCCGCCATCGACGGCGCCGACCCCGGCGGCAACGTGATCGCCAGCCTCCACAGCCTCGGGCAGCACCTGTTCGAGACTGAAGCGTTCTCGGGCAACCTCAGCGACTACGAGGACCCGCGCAACAGTTTCCTCAACGACGTGGTGGCGCGGCGGACCGGCATTCCGATCACGCTGTCGATCGTGTACCTGCACGTCGGGCGACGAGTCGGGCTGTGGCTCGAAGGGGTCAATTTCCCGGGCCATTTCCTGGTGCGGTGCAAGGGGATGCTGGGCGACGCCGCGCCGACCGAGGACATCATCCTCGATCCGTTCCACGGCGGCATCGTGCTGACCGAGCGCGACTGCGCGCGCCTGTTGGCTCGTCATGCCGGCGAGGACGCCCGCTTCGATCGCGTCATGCTCGCGCCGGCGTTCAAGACCCAGATCCTCGTGCGGATGCTGGTGAATCTGAAACGGGCCTACGCACGGACCCGGGGCTTCGCGCGCGCCCGCGACGTCTCCGACCTGCTGCTGTCTCTGGATCCGACCTCGCTCACCGAACTGCGCGACCGCGGGCTGCTCTCGTACCAGCTCGGTCAGTTCGGCGCCGCACTGTCCGACCTCGAGCACTACCTGGCGCTCACCGCCCGGCGACCGCGCACCGAGGCCGACCAGGACGACGAGGTCAAGGAGGAGTTCGAGGCGCTGTGGGAGCACGTCAAGAACCTCCGTCGCCGGGTCGCGTCGCTCAACTGAGCTCACCGGGGCTGGCGGCTGAGGGCTCTGCGGCTCCTGGCGTGCGGCCCTGGCTTGCGGCTCGCAAAATTCGTGGTTGCCCCTCGGCGCCGATCCACGGCCTTGAATCCTGAGGATCCAAAATCTTGGCATCATCAGGTCCAACCACGTGAAGTTGCGTTGAATCCGCGTGGCAATCCACCCGTGCTGCGGGCGGCCCGACTGGCATGGAGGCTGCTACGACCACGTCGTATTCGAGCCGGTTCGTCCCCACAGGTTGCCCGTTCGGCCCTGTGCGCGGATGCGTCACACAGCGCAGTACGCGGGGTGAGGGCCCCGCGGTGTGACTGGCCGGTCGCCCCGGACCCGCGCGCCCAGGCGCGTGAGTCGTTCGTGAATCTTCAGGGAGGACACAGGATGAGAGGTAGATTGCTCGCCATGTTGGCGACGCTGGGTCTGTTGGTCGGCAGCGTGCCCGCAATGGCACAGGCGCCGACCGGCGACATCGTCGGCCGCGTGGTCGATTCATCGGGGGCGGTGCTCCCCGGCGCGGTCGTCACGTTGAGCGGCGGCAGCCTGCTGCAGCCGCAGTCGGCGACCACCGGCGACACCGGCACGTACCTGTTTCCCGGGCTGCAGCCGGGCAGCTACGAAGTCAAGGTCGAGCTGACCGGGTTCCGCTCGGTGATCGTGCAGGACGTGCAGGTCAACGTCGGCACCAGCAACCAGACCAACGCCACGCTGGAAGTGTCTGCGCTTCAAGAGA
>JACDAO010000639.1 GCA_013695405.1 Acidobacteriota bacterium
CGCCGGACGCGACGGCGCCTCGCAGGTGCTCGAGTATCTCGCGCCGTCGACCCCGGTCTGGACGATGCTGCCAACGTTCCTGCGGCAGACGCCGCTGGCGGCCGGGACGATGGTCGCGCTGTGGGGCGGCGTCGCGCTGCTCGGCGGCAGGCTCCTCGGCCGGCACGAAACGGCGCGGCTCGGATCCGGCGCGGCACATGCGATCGCCTGGACCGCCATCGGGGCCGCCGGCGCTGGCGCGTCGGTGGTGGCGACGATGCTGCCGCCGAGTACGCCGCCGCCGCACCTGGCCGAACGGTCGAGGGTCCGCATGCTCGACGAGTTCGATGCGCGTCGTCGGCCCTTCGCCATCCGATACGATCCGCTGACGCGTGTGGACCCGGCTCAGGTGCCCGCGTCGTTCCCGCTGGTGGTGCACGCCGCTGGTGATCGCAGCACTGGCCGGGACGCGCCGCTGTTCGGTCGACGACTGTCCTTGCCGACCGGGACCTATGGCGTCGACCTGGTCTTCCCGGTGCGGCCGGCGGCTGTCGCGGGCACGCTCGCGGTGCATGCGGGACGCACCAGCCCGCCGTTGCAGGGCTGGGACGTGGCGCTGACGCCGCCGGGATCGTGGGGGCGGGCATTCTCGCTGCCGGTCGACGTCGGGTATGTCGGCTTCCGGGCCTCCGATTCGATCCTGCAGGCGGCACCCCAGTTGCGGGTGACGCCGCAGCACGTCGTCGACGTCAGCGCGCGACCGCAGACGCCCGCCGTACTCGGCAGCGCCCGCTTCGGCGACACGGTGGTGCTGGTGCACGGCGATGACGCCTGGCCCGAGCGCGATGGTGTCTGGATTCGGGGCCGGTCGACGGCCACCCTGACGCTGATCTGGCCGGCGGCTCGCCCCGGCATCACGCTGGCGCTGCGTGCGGGGCCGCAGCCGGTGACGGTCAGGGTGCAGTGGGGCGGACTCGACGAGATGGTGGTGCTTCGCGCCGGCCAGCGCGTCGTCACGTTCCTGGCCCGTCAGGCGGTGCCACACGGTGCTGCCGGGACGGGGCAGTTGCGACTCACGCCATCGACGGCGTTCGTGCCGGCCGAGATCGAACCGGGCAGCCGCGACCGGCGGCCCCTCGGCTGCTGGGTCGAGTTCGACAGGCCAGATGACGCGCCCGCCGCCGGGGCCAGCGGGCGATGAACGCGCGATGGCTGGCACTGCTTGGCGCGGGCGGCGCGGTACTCGTGCTGCTGGCGATCGGCAATGCCGCGGGGTATCGGTATGGCGTCGCGGACCAGGCCTTCTACATCCCGTCCATCCAGCGTGCGGTGACGCCGTCGCTGTTCCCGCGCGACACCCTGCTGCTCGATGCGCAGAGCCGGCTGATGGTCACCGACGAGATCGCCGCCTGGGTGGTCGTGTCGTCGGGCGTGGCGCTGCCGTCGCTGATGCTGGCGGGATACGTCGGCAGCCTGGGCATGATGTTCACGGCGGCCTGGCTGGTGATGCGACGGCTGGCGCGCAGCCCCTGGACCGCTGCCGCGGGTTGCCTGGCGCTGACTTTGCGCCACCGCATCACGAAGACCGGCGCCAACAGCTTCGAGGGCTATTTCCACCCGCGGGTCGCCGCGTTCGCATGCGGCGTGTCGGCGTGCGCCGCACTGGCGCATGGGCGGCTCGCCGTGGCGTGGGGCCTGGTGGCGTTGTCGGTGGTGCTGCATCCGACCACCGGCTTGTGGTGGGTGATCTGGCTCGGCGCGGCGACCTGGGTCGTGAAGCCGCGCTGGCGGCGGGCCGTGACCGGCGCCGTGGTCGCCGTGGCAGCGGTCGCGATCGCGGCGCTCGCGGTCGGACCACTTGCCGGGCGACTGGTGGTGATGGATGCGGCCTGGTTGCAGCCGTTCGCCACCAAGGACTACGTCTTCCCGACCGACTGGTCGGTGGGCAGCTGGCTGGTGAACCTGCTGCTGCCCGCGGTGGTCGTCGCGGTCTGGCACCGGCGACGGCATCTGGGGTTGGCCGCCCCCTGGGAAGCCGGCGCGGTCGCCGGCGTGGTAGTGCTGGTGGCGGCATTCCTGCTGTCACTGCCGTTGATTGCCGCCGACGTGGCGCTGGCCGTGCAACTGCAGACCTCGCGGGTGTTCTGGATCGTCGATCTGTTCGCCGTGCTGGGCGCGGTCTGGCTGCTGGCCGAGGGCGTGCCGCGATCGCGGCCACTGGCGGTGGCGCTGATCCTGCTGCTGGCCTCGTCGTCCCGGGCGGTCTACAGCGTCAGGGTCGAGCATCCGGAACGACGGGTGATCGAGGCCGATTTGGTCGACGGACCGTGGCGAGACGTCGGCGCCTGGCTGGCCACGCACACCCCGCCGAGCACGCACGTACTGGCCGACCCGGATCACGACTGGAAATTCGGCCACAGCGTCCGGCTGACCGCACTGCGCGACGTGCTGGTCGAGGGCGTCAAGGATGCTGCCGTGTCGCTGTACGATCGGCAGGTCGCGGTACGCGTGCAGGAGCGACTCGAGGCGATTGGCGACTTCGGTGTGCTCGATGCGCCTGGCGCGCTGGCGCTGGCACGACGGTTCGATCTCGACGTGCTGGTGATCGACCGCGACCTGCCGCTGCCCGAGCTGTACCGCAATGCGCGCTTCCGGGTCTACCGGCTGCGCTGACGAACCCGTGACTGATCTCCCCTTCCCTGACTTCGTGCCCGCCCGCCGGTGGCGTGGCGGGCATCGCATGACGCTGTATGCCTGGGCCAGGGCGCGCGCGCTGTCGACGTTGCCTTCCGCCGAAGTCCAGTACTTCGACACCGCCGATGATGCGCGCGTCCTGGCGCATTGCAACTGGCAGCCGCGGCGCGATCGGGCGCCGGCCTTGCTGTTGCTGCACGGGCTCGAGGGTTCGAGCCTGGCCCACTACATGCGCGGCATCGCCGACAAGGCGTTCGCCGCCGGCTTCAGCGTGGTCCGCCTCAACCAGCGCAACTGCGGCGGGACCGAGGCGCTCTCACGCGGGCTCTATCACTCCGGGCTGACCGACGACCCGCTGTTCGTGCTCCGCCACCTGATCGACGAGGTCGGCGTGCCGTCGGTGGTGGTGGCCGGCTACTCGCTCGGCGGCAACCTGACCCTGAAGCTGGCAGGCGAGCTCGGGGCCGACGCGCCCGCGCAACTGGCGGCCGTGTGCGCGGTGTCGCCGACGATGGATCTGGGGCTGTGCGTGGACGCGCTCGAAAGGCGGTCGAACGTGCTCTACCAGCTGAACTTCATGCGCAACCTGCGCAGCCGGCTGCGGCGCAAGGCCTCGCTGTTCCCCGACCTGTACGATCGGTCGCGGCTAGCCGGCGTCTGGACGGTCCGTGGCTTCGACGATGCCTACACCGCGCCGCTGAGTGGCTTCGGCACCGCGGTGCGGTACTACGAGGAGGCATCGAGCCTGCGCGTGGTCGACCGGATTCGGGTGCCGGCGCTGATCCTGACCGCGGCCAACGACCCGTTCGTGCCACCGGAGCAGTTCGCGCGCCCCGAGGTTGCCGGCAATCCGCACGTGCGCGTGGTGATCACCGGCGACGGCGGCCATTGCGCCTTCATCGGCGAGCCCGACGCGTCGCACGACGGTTACTGGGCCGAACACGCGGTGGTGCAATGGGCGCTGGCGCACCTGCCGGCGGGCGTGATCAGTCCGGCATTGGCGACGCCAACCCGAGGCGGGTCTTGAGCGCCGAGGCGAATTCCGGCCCCTTGCCTTCGTCCTCGTGCTTGAAGTAGACGAAGGTCTCGCGCCATCCGGCCTGGTGATCGCCAATCACCTGCGCCCAGCGGTCGAGATGTTCCGGGGTGTAGCCTTCGTCGCGCAACCGCAGGTACCCGTAGTCGGCGGTGCTCACCAGCGGGGTGTGGCGCTCGGCGCTGTCGGCCAGGCAGAGCGCCAGGTTGCGGGCCTGCAGCGCCGCGTAGACCTCGTCGTTCCACCACGACGCGTGACGGAACTCGAACGCGACCCGCAAGGCGGGTGGCAGTTCGTCGATGAACGCCTGCAGGCGCGGCAGGTCGCACCTGAACGTGGGCCCCAGCTGCACCAGCACCGTCCCCAGGCGCGGCCCGAGCGCCGCGGCGGCGGCGCAGAAGGCGCGCAGCGGGTCAGCCACGTCGAGCAGCTTGCGATCGTGGCTGATGCGTTTGGGGGCCTTGAGCGTGAACAGGAACTGCGGCGGCACCTGCGCGGCCCAGCCCTCGACCAGCGCCGGCGTCGGCATCCGGTAGAACGTGTAATTGATCTCCACCGTGTCGAAGACGCCGGCATAGTAGGGCAGCATCGCCTTGGCGGCGAGCGTCGGCGGATAGAAGCGGCCCTTCCACTCGGGGTAGTTGTAGCCTGACGTGCCGACGTGAATCATCGCGCCTCTCGCCTCCGTTGATGCCCGCCTGCCGCTTCACGCCCCGGGAACGTCGCCTGATCGCCCGTCTGCGGACGCCGCTGCAGGTGCAGCGCTGGCTCAATGCCCTGCCCTATAACACCGAACCGGCCGGGAGCACCCAGCAGTCGTTCCGC
>JACDAO010000436.1 GCA_013695405.1 Acidobacteriota bacterium
GGGCTCGGCGCGGCGTTGCCGGCGGGCGACGCCTTCGGCCAGTCCCGAACGACCGCGGCAGCGCCCACTCCAGCCGCCCCGGCCCGCGTCGCGGACGCCTATGCGTCGCTCGGCGTGCGGCCACTGATCAACGGGCGCGGCACGCTCACCATCATCGGCGGGTCGACCGAACTGCCGGCGGTGCGCGAGGCCAAGTCACTGGCCAATCAGCGCTACGCCCATCTCGACGAATTGATGGACGCCGCCGGCAAGCGTCTCGCCGAGCTGACCGGCGCCGAGTGGGGCATGGTCAGTTCGGGCTGCGCCGCAGCGATGAGCCACGCCACGGCCGCCTGTGTCGCCGGCGGCAATCCCGACCTGCACGTCCGCATCCCCGACCTGCGAGGCTTCGCGAAGGACGAAGTCATCATCCCGGGGCATTCCCGCAACGTCTACGACGCCGCCATCCGCGCCGTCGGCGTCCGGATCGTCGAGGCCGAGACGCCGGAAGACCTCGAGCGGGCGATCGGCCCCCGCACGGCGATGATCTACGTCTTCGCCAATCCGCGGAACGAGAGCGGGCCGATGTCGCTGGAAGCGATCGCCGGCATCGCCCGCCCGCACGGTGTGCCGATCATGGTCGACGCCGCGGCCGAGGTGCTGACGGTGCCGAACATCCACCTGCAGCGCGGGGCCACGCTGGTCGGCTACAGCGGCGGCAAGATCCTGCGCGGGCCGCAGAGCGCCGGGATGCTGCTCGGACGCAAGGATCTGGTGCAGGCGGCCTGGGTCCACAGCGCCCCGCACCACGGCTACTCGCGGGCGATGAAGGTCGGCCGCGAGGAAGTGGTCGGCATGGTGGTGGCAGTCGAGCAGTGGGTGGCCCGCAACCACGAGAGCGAATGGGCCGAATGGGTGCGGCGTTGCGAGCACATCGCCGAACGGGTGCGGTCCATCCCCGGCGTGACCGCGGTGGTCGCGCGCGAGGTCCAGGAGGAGCGCTCCAACCGCAGCCCACGCGTCACCATCCGCTGGACGGCCGGCGAACGCGGCCTCACTGGTGAGACCGCGACCGCGCTGCTCTACGACGGCGAACCGCGCATCGCGATTGCCGGCGGCGCGGGCGGCGGGCGTTCGGCCCCCGACATGCCCGGCGACACCGGCATCTCCGTCACCTCGTCGATGCTGAACCCTGGCGACGACGTGATCGTCGCCAACCGCATCCACGCGGTGCTGGCGGGCCGCCACAGGCTGGCGCCGGCAGCGGTCGTGGCCGCCGCCGCGGCCAACCTGTCCGGACACTGGCTGGTCGACATCGGCTACGTCGCCAGCCGGTCCACCCATCACCTGCACCTGGCGCAGGACGGCGACCGGCTCACTGGCACCCATCAGGGCGACCTCGTGTCGCGCGACATCGCCGGCGCCATCAACGGCGACACCGTGACGCTCACCAGCCGGATCACCGAACGCTCCGGCGACTCGCTCAACTACCGCTTCACCGGCCGCGTCGACGGCGACGGCTTGTCCGGATCGCTCGATCTCGGCGAGTATCGTGGGGCCACCTGGCACGCGCGTCGCCAGGCGGAGCGGTAAACCAGCCTCGGGCCATGCCGGCCGCGCGGCGCTCGACGCAGGAGAACGCCTCGTGACTCGTCAACTGGCCATGACCGTGTGCGGGCTGGCCGTCATCGCCCTCGCGCTGGGACCCGCGTTCGCGCAGACCCGATCGGGTGCGGCCGGCGAGACGCTCGTCTACATCGGGACCTACACGGGCGCGAAGAGCGAGGGGATCTACCTGTCGCGCCTCGACCTGACGTCGGGCGCGCTCGCGGCGCCAGTCCTGGCGGCCAAGGCGGCCAATCCCAGCTTTCTCGCCATCCATCCGAAGGGCACGTTCCTGTTCGCGGTCAACGAGGTGGCCACGTTCGCGGGCCAGCCGACCGGGGCGGTCAGTGCCTTCTCGATCGACCGACGCACCGGACAACTCGGGCCGCTCAATCAGCAGTCCTCGGGTGGAAACGGTCCGGCGCACCTGACCGTCGACCCGTCAGGCCGCAACGTCCTGGTGGCCAACTACGGCGGCGGTACCGTCGCGGTGCTGCCGGTTGGCGCGGACGGCAGGCTCCAGCAGCCCTCCAGCGTGATTCAGCACACCGGTTCGAGTGTCGATCCCAAGCGACAGACCAAGCCGTACGCGCATTCGATCAACCTCGAGGCCGGCGGTCACTTCGCCTACGCCGCCGATCTCGGCACCGACAAGCTGATGATCTACCGCTTCGACGCCGCGGCCGGCACGCTCACGGCGGGCGCGCCGGCGTCGGTCGCGCTGTCGCCCGGATCGGGTCCGCGCCACCTGGCGATTCACCCGAACGGTCGTTTCGTCTACGTCATCAACGAGATGCGCCTCGACGTCGCCGCCTTCGGTCAGGACGCGGCCAGGGGCGTGCTGACTCCGCTGCAGACCATCTCGTCGCTGCCGCCCGGACTGGCCGTCGCCAGCGGCTTCAGCGGCGCCGAGATCCAGGTCCATCCGTCGGGCCGCTTCGTCTACACCTCGAACCGGGGCCACGACAGCATCACCGCCTTTGCCGTCGATCCCTCGTCCGGGCGCCTGTCGTTCGTCGCCAACGAGCCGACCCAGGGCGCGTTCCCGCGCGGGTTCGGCATCGACCCGACCGGCCAGTTCCTGATCGCCGCCAACCAGCGCTCGGATTCGCTGGTCGTGTTCCGCATCGACCAGGCCAGCGGACGGCTGACCGCCGCCGGGCACGCCATCACCGTCGGCGCACCGGTGTGCGTCAAGTTCGTCGCCCGTCAGTAGCGCCCGTAGATCGCCAGCGCCTTGAGCATCGACTTCTCGCGCTCGATGATCGGGATCATCTTCGACTCCTTGTCGTTGTACTGCGCGAGCACCGCGACCACCCGCGCGGCCGCCTCCTGTGGCACCACCACGACGCCGTCGGCATCGCCGACGATGTAGTCGCCGGGCGTGACCATGACGTCGGCGCACCGGACCGGCGTCTGCATCGCGACGCTGACCATCCGCCCGACCGACGTCGCCGGACTGACCCGGCGCGCGAACACCTGGTGGCCAAGGCGGCGGATTTCGCTGACATCGCGGATGGCGCCGTCGATGACCGTGCCCTCGAGCCCGCGGACCTTCGCGGTGGTGGCCATCAGGTTGCCCATCGCGGCGATCTCGAGCCCGTCCTGCATCACGTACACCAGCACGCTGCCGGCCGGCGCCTCGTCGAGCACGCGCAGCAGGTAGTTGGGGTAGGTTTTGGCGTCGCTCTTGAGGACCGGGCGCATCAGGGCGGTCCAGGCCCGGCCGACGATCTTGCGGTCGCCGATCGGCTTCATGTCGGCAGACATCCAGCCGCGGCCACCGGTGACCTCCTCGACGCCATCGGCGACGTTGCCACTGCTGTTTTCCGGCTGGCGCAGGGCGTCGACGATCTG
>JACDAO010000164.1 GCA_013695405.1 Acidobacteriota bacterium
GGCCGACCAGGGCTGGGCCATTCTGCGTGCGCTCGATCCGGCCCTCGCCGACCTGTCCAGGGATCACCTCGGCGAACCGGGTCTGGTCGCCGAACAACGCCCAGTCGAGCGCCGCGACCCGCAAGGACAGGTGCGCCACCTGTCGCTGACGGCCATCGTCGTGAACGCGGATTCGTGCATGGTCGCGATCGAGGACGTCACGAGCCGGGTCGTTCAGGAGCGGCAACTGGCGCGGGAGCGCCAGAATCTGGCCGTCGTACTGGAGGCATTGCAGGGGTACTTCGTCCTCATGCTCGACCTCGACCTGCGCATCACGCAGTCCAATCGCTCCATCGAGCGCCTGCTCGGCTACGGCGCCACGATCGTGGGCCGCCCCGGCGCCGAGTTGCTGCGCGCCGATTCCAGCGAAACGGTGGACCTGGCGGCGAAGGCCGAACTCGCCATCCGCCAGGGTTGGGCCTCGTTCGAGGTGGAGTACGGCTGCGCCGACGGCGGGGCCGCCGGTGGCCTGGAAGGACGCGACGATCGCCGTCACCACCTCCGTAGGCATCGCCTGCAGTGATGACGTGACAGACGTCGCGGGGCTGCTGCACAGCGCCGATCTGGCGCTCTACCGCGCCAAGGCCGAAGGTCGAAACAGGGTCGTGCGCGCCGAGCCGCTCGGCTGAAGGGATCGTTTCAACGCAGAGGTGAGTTCATGACAAGGACACTGATCCTGATTGTGGTCGTCGGTCTAGGAGGCCTCCTCGCACCCGTGGCGGCCCAGGACAAGCCGGTCGTGGCCATGATCGGTACGGGCACTCTAGGAGACACCTTCGGCCCGGCGATCGGCCGCGCTGGGTATCGGGTGGTCTATGGCAGCCGCGACCCCGCGCGGGAACCGGTGCGCGCACTCGTGGAGAGGACGGGGTCGAAAGCCTCGGCCGCCAGTCAACGCGAGGCAACCGCGAATGCGCAGATCGTTGTCCTCGCCGTCCCAAGGAAGGTGCTGGATGACGTAACCGACAACCTGGGCGAACTGGACGGCAAGATCGTCGTGGACGTGAGTGGCGGACTGAAGCGGGTGGCGGCGGACGGGTATCTGGAACTCGTCCCCGGCAAGACGAGCAGCGAGCGGATCCAGTCTCGGCACCCGACCGCGCGTGTGGTGAGGATCAACTTGCCCTTGATGGCTTTCTTCGTGGACCCGCTGCTGGTCGGCACGCCGCCCACCGTCCTGATCGCCGGCAACGACCCCCGCGCTCGGGAGGCGGTGGCCCAACTGATCTTCGACCTTGGATTGGATCCGTGGGACGCGGGTCCACTTCGCTTCTCCCAGGTGTTCGATGCCATGAGCACGATGGGACTGGTGCCGGCGCAGCAGGGCCGAATCGAGGGCTACGAGCTGAGGCTGATGCCGAGCGCTCCTCTATCGTGCTTCACGGACGTATCCGCGCTCTTCGGATTCGGCCGTCCCAAAGAGCTGGACAGCCTCCGCCCGTTCCCCCGCCGTGATCAGCCGATCCCCTGCGATGAATGGCGACGGCGCCTCGGATGGTGAGTGCTGGCCATGACATGGGAGCCATGCACAAGAATCCGGTAGCCTGTAGCCCGTGGCCCGCCCGCCCTTCCGCGTCTCCGACCACTGCGACGGCCGTCGCTTCTTCAACCCGCAGGGCACCACGGGCAAGTCGGTGTGGGACGTGCTGCGCTGGATCGTGCGCGAGCCGTCGGAGCCGTGGCCGACGATGGTGCCGGTGCCGGCGCATCCGGCGCCGCCGACCACGATCGAGCCAGGCGCCTGTGCGATCACCTTCGTGAATCACTGCACGCTGTTGCTGCAGTGGGCGGGCCTGCGGGTGCTGACCGACCCGGTGTTCTCGGCGCGAGTCAGCCCGGTGCCGTGGGCCGGGCCACGCCGGGTGATGGCGCCGGGGCTGGCCCTTGACGCACTGCCGCCGATCGACGTCATCCTCGTCAGCCACAACCACTACGACCACGTCGACGCGGCCAGCTTGCGGATCCTGCTGGCCCGGCACGACCCGCTGGTGGTGACGCCGCTCGGCAACGGCCGGCTGCTGAGGCGACTGGGCGCGCGACGCGTCGAGGAGCGTGACTGGTGGGAGACTGTGGCGATCGGCACGGCGCGCATCACCCTGACGCCGGCCCAACACTGGTCCAATCGCGTCGGGGTGCCGCGCAACGCCGCGCTGTGGAGCGGCTTCTGGATCGACGTCGACGGCAGCGCCGTGTATTTCGCCGGCGACAGCGG
>JACDAO010000470.1 GCA_013695405.1 Acidobacteriota bacterium
GCACCGGCACGTGCCAGTCGACCTCGCTGGCACCCACCGCCGGCATCGCCCGCGTGGCCACGCCGGTCATGGCGCCGAGCACGTCGGCCATCTGGGCGGTCAACGCGTTCACCAACGAGGACGTGTCAGGCATGAGGCACCTCGGGTCGCGCCGGGGTGCTCACCGTGTGGAGCAGGCGGACGCCGGCGCGGCCACCCTCCTGCACCGGGACGGCCTCGAACTTGAGGGCGTCGCGGACTCGCACCTGGAGCGGGTCACGGACCCGATGGCCGAGCGCGATCACGTCACCGGGCGCCAGTTCGAGCAGGTCGCGCGCCGCCAGGGTGGTCTCGACCCCGGCGGTGATCGCCATCGGCAGGTGCCCGAGGGTGCGCCAGAACTCCTGCCGATCGTCGAGGGTCGGCTCGCGCTGGGTTCGATACCAGGTGTGAGTGAACGAGTCGCCGACGGTTTCGATCGCGGTCGCCGGCAGGCAGAAGTTCAACATTCCGCGGATGTCGCCGATTTTGATGTCAAAGCCGATGAGCACCACGACCTCGTTCGGCGCGGCCACCTGCAGCATCTGGGGCCGGGTGTCACGGCCGCTCACCCGGAAGCGCACGTCGACGACGTTGCGCCAGGTCTCGGTCAGCTGCTCGAGCACCAGCTTGACCACGCCGTCGATGACGTTGTGCTCGATCTCGGTCAGGCCGCGAGTCGGTGCCATGCCCTGGCCCGAGCCGCCGAGCATCCGGTCGATCATCGAGAACGCCACCGCGGGATTGAGTTCGAGCGCGGCCAGCCCTTCGACTGGCGACAGCGAGATGGCGTAGAACGCGGTCGGATCGGGCAGCGACATCAGGAACTCGGAGTAGGTGAACTGCTCCACCGAGGTGACATTGACCTCGGTGACGCTGCGCAGGTAGGCCGAGAGCGAGGTCGAGATGTTGCGCGCGAATCGGTCGTGCAGGAAGTGCAGCGAGCGGATCTGTTCCTTGTTGATTCGGTCCGGGCGCCGGAAGTTGTAGATGATCACCGACTCGTTGCCGGCCGGCAGCTCGTCGTCCTGGCCCTTGACCAGTTCTGGCGTGGAGGTCAGCAGCGCGTCGATCTCGTCCTGCGAGAGGATCTTGCTCATGACGCGGCCTCGGGCTTGCGCAGCCGGGTCTTGAGGCTGCTGCGCAACCGCGACAGGGCCAGCGACCGCACCTGCGAGACGCGCGACTCACACACGCCGATCACCGCGCCGATTTCCGCCATCGTCATTTCCTCCTCGTAGTAGAGGGCGAGAATCTGGCGCTCGCGTGCGGGCAGTTCGAGGATGGCCTGGCCGAGCAGCGCCCGCAGTTGCTTGCGTTCGAGCTGCGCGTCCGGCCCTTCCTCGGCGTCGATGCACAGTTCGAGCAGCGGCTGGCCGTCCTCGCCGGTGGCATCGAGCTGACGAATCGCCCCGACGTCCAGGGTCCGGACCTGGTCCATCGCCTTGTCGTACTCGCTCGACGACATCTGCATCTGGCCGGCGACCTCGTCCTCGGTCGGCTCGCGGCGCAGTTCGGCGCGCAGCTTGGCGACCGCGCCATCGAGTTCGCGGCGCATCCGGCGCAGCGAGCGCGGCGCCCAGTCCAGGTCACGCAACGCGTCGAGCATCGCGCCCTGCACCCGACGACGGGCGAACGCGTCGAAGGGCACGCCCATCGAGGGCTTGTACCGCCCTGCCGCGTCGATCAGGCCCATCACCCCGACGCTGATCAGGTCGGTCATCTCGACCTGCGCTGGCAGCCGCTGGGCGAGCCGGTGCGCCATCGCCTTCACGAGGCCGACGTGGGCAATGACCAGCTGGTCTCGGTCCATGTAGCTGGCCTGGGGGGTCAATACCGTCACGGGGGGTTCTCCTGTCGACAACTGCTGGCGTGACACGCTACGCCTCCAGACTCGGGACCTGACCAAGCAAACAGCCGGCAATCACGTCCGGCGCCCCCTCGACGAGGTCTTCGGGGACGCGCTGTCCGAAACCGAGTAGCGAGACCCGCAGATCACGCTGGCGAATCGAGCGGATCAGCGGCATCACGGTCTCGGCTTCATCTACCTTCGAGAGCACGACGCGGTCGGCACCCGCCGCGGCGAAACGCTGCCAGAGGCGGTCGAAGTCGCGCGGCGTGGTCGCGCCGGGCACCACCAGGTGGGTCTTGACTCCGGGCAGCGCGGTGACCGCGGCAAAGAACGCCGCCGCCTCCTCGTTGGCCGGCGACAGCCCCGGCGTATCGACCAGCACCGGCAGCTTGCTGCCCGAGACCGCGGCCGTCACTTCCTCGGGGGTGCGGGCGACGACGAACGGGCTGCCGATGATGTCGGCGTACAGACGGAGCTGCTCGACCGCGCCGACCCGGTAGCCGTCTGCGGCGACCATCCGGAAACGGCGCTCGCCCCGGGCCCTCGCCTGCGCGGCAATCTTGGCGATGGTCGTGGTCTTGCCGACGCCCGGAGGACCGACGAAGACGTTGACCTGGCCAAGGGCCGAGTCCTGGCACGACAGCGACGCCACGCAGATGGCCAGCGCGTCCCGAATCTGCCCGTGGGAGGCATCGCGGCGCCGCGACGCCGGCAGCTCCTCGACCACCGCCTCGGCGAGGTCACGATCAAGCCCGGTCGCCATCAGGCGGGCGACCAGGCCGTCGGTGGTCGGTGGCCGCGTCGGCGGAGCCGCGGGCTCGGCCGCATCGCTGCGTCGATTCTCCGACACCAGGATCGGGACCGATGCCGAGAGTTCGACTTCGCGGATACCCACCCAGCCGCGCCAGCCGCCGGCCGGCACCAGGCGCGTGCCGAGCACGAGGGCGGACGGCCCGAGGCTCTCACGGGCGAGGGCGAGGGCGTCGCGGACGGTGGAACTGCGGAATCGGTGAGCGTTCATGGTGTCAATCAAGGACGGCGACCGGTGCGACCTTCACGTGGGTGGGAATCTCGCTGTGCGAGAGCACCCCCATCTGCGGGAGCACCCGGGTGAACAATCGCCACAGGTGCGGTCGCAGTGCTGGCGAGCACAAGAGCACAGGCTGTGCCACCGCCGTTTCGAGCGCGCGGGCAATCCGGCCGGCCATGTGCTGCGCGTCGTTCGGGTCAATCGCCAGCACGGCCCCGTGCTCGGTGCGGACGATCGCCTGCATCAGGCGCTCCTCGAGTGACGGCGCCAGGTTGATGGTCGGCAGGTCGCCCTGCTCGGTCTGGTGCTGGCGGCAGATCGCCCGGCCGAGCGCCTGGCGGACCGCCTCGTTGAGGGCGTCGGCGTCCTTGGTGGTCGCCGCTGCGTCGGCCAGGGCCTCGAGGATCGTGGTCAGATCCTTGACCGGGACGCGCTCACGCAGCAGCTGGCGGAGCACGCGCTGGACGTCACCGAGGCCGAGCAGCTTGGGGACCAGGTCCTCGACCAGTCGCGGTGACTGCTGCGCCACCCGGTCGACCATGTCCTTGGTGTGCTGCCGCGTCAGCAGGTCCGGCAGGAACGAGCGGATGATCTCCGACAGGTGCGTCGACAGCGCGGTGGTCGGGTCGACCACGGTGTAGCCGGCGGCGGTCGCGGCGTCGCGTTGTTCGGTGCGGATCCACAGCGCCGGCAGGCCGAACGCCGGCTCGCGCGCGGTGGTGCCGTCGAGAGTGCCACTGCCGGTGCCCGGATTGATCGCAAGCAACCGGTCTGGCATCAGCTCGGCGCGCGCCACCTCGACGCCCTTGACCAGCAGCGCGTAGGTCCGTGGCCCGAGCTGCAGGTTGTCGGCGACATGCACCGGCGGGACGATCATCCCGGTCTCGGTGGCGATCTGCCGGCGGATCGCCTTGACCCGCTGCAGCAGGGTGCCGCCCTGGCGCTCGTCCACCAGCGTGATCAGCGCGTAGCCCACTTCGACGCTGAGCGGCTCGACCGACGCGAGCGTCTCGACGCTCTGCTCGGGCTGCGCCGCGGCCGCGCCGCTGTCGTCCAGCCGCACATCCTCGGTGGTGCCGTCCTTGCCGCGGTTGGCGTAGGCGGCCGCGCCGAACGCGGCGGCGACCAGGAAGAACGCCACCTTCGGCAACCCGGGCACCAGGCCCATCGCAAACAGCACCGCCGCGCCAATCGCCAGCGGCTGCATTCGCGACAGCAACTGGCCGGCGACGTCCTCGCCGAGCGACGACTCGGTCGAGGCGCGGGTGGTGATCAAGCCGCCGGCCATCGAGACCAGCAGCGCCGGAATTGCCGTGACCAGGCCCTCGCCCACCGTCAGGATGGTGAAGGTCCTGGCCGCGTCGGCCAGCTCCATGTCGTACTGCAGCACGCCGATGATCAGGCCGGCGACGATGTTGACACCGGTAATCAGCAGCGCGGCCAGCGAGTCGCGCTGGGTGAAGCGGATCGCGCCGTCCATCGCGCCGTAGAACTCGGCTTCCTTGCGGACGTGCTCGCGGCGCCGGCGGGCTTCCTTCTCGTCGATGGTGCCGGCGTTGAGGTCGGCGTCGATCGACATCTGCTTGCCGGGCATCGCATCGAGGGTGAAGCGCGCGGTGACTTCCGAGATGCGCACCGCACCGTGGTTGATGACCACGTACTGGATCGCCACCAGCACCACGAAGACGACCACGCCGACCACGAAGCTGCCCCCGACGACGAACTGCCCGAAGGCCATGATCACGTGGCCGGCGGCGTCGACGCCCTCGGCGCCGTGCAACAGGATCAGGCGCGTCCCGGCGACGTTGAGCGACAATCGCAGCAGCGTCAGCAACAGCAGCAACGACGGGAAGACCGAGAACTCAATCGGGTCCTTGACGTAGACGGCGGTGAGCAGCAGCACGACGGACAGCGCGATGTCCACCGACAGCAGCAGGTCGATGACGAACGGCGGCAGCGGCACCACCATCAGCGCCAGGACGAGGATCACCACTCCTGGCACGAGCAGCTGCGACAGACTGAAGGCTCCGGGGCGCGACGACATCGGCAGACTCCTGAAAACTCAGATCACCAGCTGCTTGAGCCGGATCAGGTAAGCGAGCACTTCGGCGACGGCCTCGAACAGATCGGCCGGGATGGCGTCCCCGACCTCGCTGGATCGGAAGATCGCCCGGGCCAGCGGCGGGTTCTCGACGATCGGCACGCCGTGTTCACGGGCGAGGCTGCGAATCTTCAGGGCGAGGTGGTCGGCGCCCTTGGCCACGACTTCCGGTGCGGCCTGGCCACGGGTGTACCTGAGGGCGACTGCGAAGTGGGTCGGGTTGGTGACCACCACCGTGGCCTGGGGCACGGCGGCGAGCATCCGTCGGCGGATCATCTCGCGCTGAACGCGGCGCACGCGGGCCTTGGTCTCGGGGCTGCCCTCCGACATCTTGCTGTCGTCCTTGACCTCCTGCCGGGTCATCTTGAGCGACTGCCCCATCCGCCATTTCTGTAACCCGAAGTCGGCCGCCGCCAGAGCGACCATCGCGACCACTGACCGCTTCAGGAACAGCACCGTGGCGTCCCAGGCGCCGCTCCCGGCGGTGACCGGATCGAGCAGCGCGAGGCGCGGCGCTTCGTGCAGCGCGCCGGCAATCGCCTGGTAGGCCAGCGTCCCGAGCACGACCGAGGCGAACAGCGTCTTGACCAGGTCGAGACCGGCCTTGGCCGGGACCAGCTTCTTGAGACCGCTGGCCGGATTGAGACGCGTGAAATCGATTTTCAGCGCCTCGGTGGCGAAGATGAAGCCGCCCTGCACCTGCGCCGAGGCGGCCGTGGCCACCACCGCGGCGGCTGCCAGCGGCGCCACCAGCCAGGCGATCTGGCCGATGCCCTGGATCGCCAGCGCGACCACGTTCCCGCTGGTCACCGACTGGTCCCGGGCATCGCCGATCCGGCCGAGCCCCATCGTCATGATCGTGCCGAGACCGGCCACCAGCGAGGGCCCCCAGAAGGCCAGCACCAGCAGCGCGGCGCCGAGGTGGAAGGCGTCCGTGAGGTCACGGCTGCGGGCGATCTGCCCACGGCTGCGCGCCTGATCGATGCGCCGCTGGGTCGGGCGTTCTGTGCGGTTGTCGTCGGCCATCTCAGTGCAGCGCGGCGGCTGTCTTCGCGCCGAGGGAGAGCGCCTGCGGGAAGGCGCGGGTCATCAGGCCCGGCAGGACGTGCAGGGTCAGCGCCAGCACCATCCAGCCCACCAGCAGCCGCACCGGCGCGGCGTTGACCAGCAGGTTGAGCGTCGGCGCCACCCGCGACATCACGCCGAGGGCGATTTCAACCAGCAGCAACGTGATGATCATCGGGGCCGCCAGTCGGACGCCGAGCGTGAACATCAGTCCGAACATCCGGGCGACCAGGCCGCCCAGCGAGTCGGCGACCGAGCCGCCGCCAATCGGCAGCGCGGTGTACGACGCGGCCATGGCGCGGAGCACGTCGTGATGGGCGTTGGTGAGCAGGAAGACAATCACCGCGAGCGAGGCGTAGAGCGCGGCCAGCACGTTGTTGCGCACGCCGCTCTGCGGGTCGACCAACGCGGCGTAGGACAGGCCCATCTGGAAGCCGGACAGGTGGCCGCCGAGTTCGGCGCCGGCAATCAGGAGCCGCACCGACATCGACAGCGCCAGCGCGATCATCCCTTCGTGCGCGACCAGCACCACGAACTGACCGGGCTCGACGCGGCGCGGCAGGCCGATCATCGGCGCCATGAACACGGCCAGCACGACGATCAGGCCTATCTTGACCGGCGCCGGCGCGTACGTGCCCCCGAACAACGGCGTGCTGACCACCAGCACGCTCGGACGAATCAACGCGATGCCGAAGATCAGCACCGGCGTCAGATCCATCAGCGCACCAGCTCCGGCAGTCGCGTCATCATCTGGCGGGCGAAGCCGGCCATCAGCCGCAGCATCCACGGGAACGTCAGCGCGAACGTCAGGAAGATCGCGGCGGCGCGCGGAATGAACGCCAGCACATTGTCCTGGATGCTGGTGACGGTCTGGAACACGCTCACCAGCACGCCGGCGATCAGGCCGGCCAGCAGCATCGGCAGGCTGACGAGGATCGCCAGTTCGATGGCCTGGCGCACGAGACCGACGACGAGGGCTTCTGGCATGGGGGCCTCAGAGGAAACTGCGAACCAGCGACGAGACCAGCAGGTTCCAGCCGTCGATCATCACGAACAGCATCACCTTGAAGGGCAGCGAGATCATCGCCGGCGGCAACTGCAACATGCCCATCGAGAGCAGCGTCGTCGAGACCACCAGGTCAATCAGCAGGAACGGCACGAACAGGTAGAACCCCATCTGGAACCCGGTCTTGAGTTCCGAGAGGATGAAGGCCGGGACAACCACCCGCATCGGCACCGCCTCGGGCGTGTCCGGGCGCGGCACCTTGCCGAGTTCCACGAACAGCGCCAGGTCGCTCTCGCGGGTCTGCTTGAGCATGAAGGCGCGCACCGGCGGCGCGCCGCGCTCGAGCGCCTGGGTCACCGTGATCTCGTTGCGCAGCGCCGGCTGCACCGCCAGCGCGTTCACCTGCTCGCCGACCGGCGCCATGATGAACACGGTCAGGAACAGGGCCAGGCCGACCAGGATCTGGTTCGAGGGTGCTTCCTGCGTTCCGAGCGCCTGCCTCAAGAAGTGAAAGACGATGACGATTCGAGTGAACGAGGTCATCGTCATCAGGACCGCTGGCACGAAGCTCAGGAGCGTCAGCAGCAGCACGACCTGCAGCGGTGCCGAGACGGCGCCGACGCCGTCGATGGTCAGCGTGGTGCGCTCGGGCGCCTGCGCCAGCAGCGGTGTGGCCATCGCCAGCCACACGCCGAATACGTTGCCGAGCATCACGAACAGTCGTCGCATTCAGGAAGCCTGTGGAGGAGCGAGTCGCGTCTCGAGCGCCTCGCTGAAGGTGGACGGTCCGGGCGCAAGTTCGGTCAACAGCGACACGTGCATCGGCGTGGTGCCGATCAGCAGGCGACGGCCTTCGACGGTGACGATCACCAGTTGCCGACGGTCACCCAGGCCAATCGCGGTTTCAATCTGCAC
>JACDAO010000572.1 GCA_013695405.1 Acidobacteriota bacterium
TAGCAGGGCTGGCCCTCGCCAACGAGTCGCCCGTCGATCTCCAGCGTCAGCGTCGGCAATCTGTTCTCCTTCGGTCCGTCGCCGGCGGGCGGGTCAAGCCAGCCAGTCGAGCCATCGTGGCCGGGCACGCCCCTACAGCGCCGTCTCCGTGAGTTGATGCGGCGACATTCTTGTCATCCCGAAGCGTAGCGAGGGATCTCACGGAGCCGGACTCGAGACGGTGCCGGACTCGAGAGCGAGAGATCCCTCGCAAGCTCGGGATGACAGATGGGCTTGACCGGCTCCGAACAGGGAAAGGTCGGACCAACACAGACGAAATTCGCTGTATGGTGGCCAGAGCCATCACGGTCGCGCCCCGGCGACTCGACGCTGGAGCAGCCCGAGCACCACTTCGGCGATCACGAAATCGTGGTCGGTGTCGAGGTCCACGCACGGCTCGCGGTCCACCGGGTACGGCACGACCACGTCGCCGATGGTCGAGCCGCGCTCGACCACCTCGCGACGGAACGCATCGACCAGCCCGGCCGACCAGTAGGCCGGCTCGAGGATCTGGCGCGGGCAGTCCGGCCCGAGCTCGCGCCAGAGCGGCGTGTCCTCGTACGGCCCGAGCTTGCCGTCGGCGCGCATCTTCCACATCTTGTGGGGGTGGTGATCCTCTTTGTAGACCGACTTGACGCAGTCGGCGCCGGTCGCGCGCAGCAGCCTGACGACTTCGTCGATCTGGCGCGACTCGCGGAAGGGGAGGGTCGGGCGCAGGTGGACGAGCATGTCGGGACTGTACCCCTCGTGCTCGGCGAGCCAGCGCAGCGCGTGCTCGAAGACGGGCAGATCGGGCGTGCTGTCCTGGGCGTACTCGGCCGGGCGCAGGAACGGCACGTCCGCGCCGTGTGCCCGCGCGACCTCGGCGATCTCCTGGTCGTCGGTCGAGACGATGCAGCGGTCGAGCTCGGTGGAGGCGAGCGCCGCCTCGATCGACCAGGCGATCAGGGGCTTGCCGCCGAGCAGCTTGAGATTCTTGCGCGGCACCGCCTTGGAGCCGCCGCGCGCCGGGATGACGGCGAGCGCGGTCAGCGGGCGGCCGGTGGGCACGTGGCCGTTCGTGGCGTAACCGCCATTCATACTCATTGTGTCTCCTCGATTGTCGAGGAAACCCCCGCCGTCCTGCCGTCCTGGAACAGCGCGTCGGCGGGCACCCATTCGACGCCGGCACGGTCCGCGTGCGCGATGAAGGCGTCCAGGATGCCGGCCAGGCGGTCGTCGATCTCCCAATAGTGCGTCGCGAGGCAGAAATCGCCGCCCCAGCGCCGCGCCTCCTCGAATGCCGCGATCGTCTCGTCGAGCGTGGTGCGCGGGACGAGCGGCTGGCAGCCGAATTCGGCGTGGCGGTTGTACCGCAGCGGCCACGGGTAAATCAACCGCTCGCGCCTCGTGCGCCCGGTCCGGCGACGGTGGGCGCGGACCAGCAGGTAGTTGCGGAGCGTGTCGAGCCCCCAGGGCTTCTTGTCCGGGCGGAACGAGTAGAACGAGCCCAGCACGTTCAGCCCCGCCGCGTCGATCGCTCGCAGGCCGCGCCGCGAGAGGGCGTTGTGCGGCGGCACGAACGTCTTGATCGGCGCGCCGAACAGCGCTTCGAGGTAGCCTTGCCCGCGCGCGAGGCGCTCCCCGAGGCGCGGCGCGACCTCGAACTCGTAGCCGGTCGGGTAATTTTGGTGCGACCAGCCGTGCAGCACGATCTCGATCAGCCCGACCGCCGCCTGAGCGCGCAAGTACTCGACGAGCGCGACGTTGTCCGCGAGCGGGAACGAGCGCACGCCCTCCCAGTGCTCGCGGGGGATGCCCTTGGAGCGGGTGCTGGCGTGGCGGGGCACGACGGCCAGCGAGACGGGGATGCCGCGTGCCCAGTGGCGCCGGTATACCCGCTCCAGGTCGTACGGTCGGGTGAAGAAGCTCGTGTCGTCGTCACGGATGGCGACCCTCACTCGGTCTCCTCTCTTGCGTTCCGCCTCCCGTCACGGCGCAAGAGAGTTGACCACGATCGACGGGTCCGGGGCCATGCCATTCCGGCGCGTGCTACAAATTTGACAGAGTGTGCCGCAAGAGATAGCATGCTGCCCAGTGCTTCTGGGGGTTCACCGTGCGGCGACCAGCCAACCTCAGTCACGTCGTCCTTGTGCTATTCGCTTTGCTGTCCTTGACGCGCATCGTAGTGTCGGCAGGTTTCGTGGGCCTTCTTGCGATCGCGGTGCCTACAAGGGTATATGCCCAGGATGTTCCCGCCTGTGGCCTTGCAGTGCCATCCATAGCCGATCGTGTGATGACGCCGCCGCCCGATGGACT
>JACDAO010000578.1 GCA_013695405.1 Acidobacteriota bacterium
AGAACTCGCACGGGCCATGACGAACAGCTCCTCTCTGGAACGAGTCTTGGTACACCCATTCTAGAGAAGCGGTTGTCTCCGAGTGGCCCCCTCCGGACCTGCCTTCCGAAGGTACTATGGTCCCGAGTTTCTCGCGCAACCGTTTGTCGAGTGGTGTGCGGCGCATCGCGTGGCCATCCACTACATCCAACCAGGGAAGCCGGATCAGAACGCCTACATCGAGCGCTTCAATCGCAGTTACCGCACGGAGGTCTTGAACGTCCACCTGGTCGAGAGCGTCGGCGAACTCCAGGCCCTCTCCTCGTCCTGGCTGGAGATCTACAACACGGAGCGCCCGCATGACAGCCTCGGTCGGGTGCCGCCGCTCAGGTTTCTGCCGGCCTCAACCCGCGGCTGAGTCTCCTTTGGAAGTGTCTACTTGACGGGGAAGCTTACGCCTCCACACTGAGCGGCAGAACGAACGTTGCCCGCCCCGCGCTTCATTATGGATTCTGAATGTTAGCGCGGACGACCTGAATTGGACTTCTGAACGTCGACGAAGTGAGCCTCAATTTCTCATGACGTATCGTTCCGTTCTTGCCCGTGCCGCCGCGCCGAGATGAGGATGGCCGTCAGAATGCGACACAGTTCGTCGGCCTCCTGCTGAAGACTCGGCAGTTCAGGATCGTCGGGGCACATGTCGCGGCGCAGCCGCAGCCAGTACCGGGTCTCGAAGGCTTCCTTGCGGGCGAGCCCGGTCTTGTGGACGAAGTCGCGGCGACTGACGGCGGCCTGGGCCTCCTGCAGGTTGGCGCCAATCGACGTCGCCGAGCGGAACAGCTGCCGCAGCAACTCCCGCCCAATTGCCGACAACGACTCGCACGCGCACGCGTAGTGCATGACGTCCCGACCGAACCGGTACCCACGCTCCTGAATCTCGCGTCCCACGAGCGACCCAGAGGCACGGCGCATGCCACATGGCAGGTATCGAACTGGCGCCGCGATCCCTGGCGCGACGCCGCAAGAGTTGCCATCGACGACGATGTTGGGTGCGGCAGATTTCACGCTGCGGCAAGATACGGCGTGGCGCCGGGCTGCATTCTCAACGCTGGACGCTGATACGTGAGGCAGATCCGATTCTGCCCGCCCCGCGCTTCATTCTGAATTCTGAATTCTCAGCGAAGCCGCCCTAATTGTCCCTATGCAACGTTTCCCCCCTGCCGGACCGCCCCGAGCAGGCTTGTCTGTCCGGGTCCTGACATCCTCGTCGTGTCAGAGCAGATGTCGGCCGCCATCGACTCGGATGGTCTGGCCCGTGACCCAATCCTGCTCGAGTAGCCCCAGCACCGCGTGCGTGACGGCGTCGGGGCCGCCCCAGTGGCCGAGCGGCGTGGCCTTGATCACGGCGGCCTGGTTCTCCTCAGTCGTACCTGCCGCCGGCAGTATCGGGCCGGGCGCCAACGCATTGACCTGGATGCCGTCGGGAGCGAGTTCCAGCGCGAGCGCTTCGGTCAGCGCGACGACGCCCGCCTTGGCGACGTAGTAGGACAGGAACCCGGTGTAGCGCGGCCGGCCGCTCGCCGCGACCCAGTCGCTGCACAGCAGGATGTGGCCCACACTCCCAGCGCGGCGCATGTGCAGCGCCGCGGCCCGGGCGCAGTGAAACGACGCGTCGAGGTCGATGGCCAGTTGCGAGCGCCACTCCTCTGGCGTCAGCGCGTCGAGACTCACCTTCCGGTAGACCGACGCCAGGCAGAGCAGCACATCGAGCCGGCCCCGCCAAGCCACCACGTCGTCGATCAGGGTCTGGCAGGCGGCGGGGGTCTCGAGGTCGGCGCAGATCGCGATCGACGCGCGTCCGGTCGCGGTGACGGACAGGACGGCGGCCTCCGCCGCGGCACGTGAGTGGGCGTAGCTATGCGCGATGTGCGCACCGTGCCGCGCCAGCGCGACACCCAGTGACGCACCCATGCGCGCGCCGCCCGTGAGCAGGGCGACGCGGTCGGTCAGGTCCACGCGCGGACCTTCACATGGGGTGGCTCAGAACGCGAAGGTGCCGACGAAGGCCGATCGCTTGTCGACCTGCCGCCAGCGGCTGCCGAGGGCCTGGCCGGTGAACGCCTGCGCGCGGGTCAGCCCGACCTCGGCATCGGCACCACGCGACAGCGGGTGGAACCAGGTCATCGCGCCGCACGACGGATCGTGGTGGATGTGGGCCTCCACCTGCAGCGAGGCGTCGCCGGCCTGGACGCTGGCGCCGTGGGCGCTGCGGTCGAAGGCAATCGGCACGGCCTGCACCTCGACGATGCTGAGGGCGAGGTCGCCAATCGCGGTCCTGGCCATGCTGACCAGCGCGTCGCGTTGCGCCAGCGAGGCACGCTGGTCGACGTAGACGATCGCCTTGACGCGGGTTGGCGCCTCGCCGCCCATCTCCCGCATGCCGAGGTTGTGGGTGGCCGACAGGGCCGCCACCACGGACAGCCCGTCGATCGCCACGCCATCGACGCGGCCCGAGTCGACTCGCCACGCCAATACCGCCTGTCGGCCCATCGTCTCGGCCTCGCTGTTCATGACGCAGCCGCCGGCGAACACCTCGGCGGTGCGCGCCTCGACGTACGCACCGGTGACGGTCGGCACGGGGCTGGCCGCGTTCGCGGTTCCAGACAGCAGCAGGGTGGCCAGGGTCAGCGCAGCTCGGGTCATGGGAAATCCTGAAAGGCGACGGGCTATTGGCGACAGCGCGACAGACAGCCTGAGGAGTCAGGTAGCCTGCGGCCCGCAGCCCGTAGCCAATGTCCGTTCAGTTTACGCGCAGCGTTCGGCACTCTCAACCTCAGCCACAGGCTGCGCCGCCTGGGTCGCCGCCGTAGCAGCCGGACTTGTCCGGCTGGCGTCCTCACGTGCCGGCAGCGCGGCGCCCGCAACGCTCCGGCTGGCTCCCACACTGGCCGCACCGGCCGCGTCTGGGCGTCTCCGGCGCGTCACAATCGCGGATCCGCCGAGAATCACCCCGATCGCAGCGACGATGCGCCAGCTGATCGGCTCGTGCAGCAGCCAGGTGCCGAGCAGCACGGCGACTACCGGATTGACATAGGGATAGAGCGAGACCACCGAAATGGGCAGGTGGGTGAGCGCATATATATAGGCGACGAAGCCGATCAGGCTGCCCGCCACGAACAGGTAGCCCATGGCGAGCACACTGCGGGTCGACCACGCGACATGCCCGAACTCGCCGGTCACTGCGGCAGCCGTCAACAGCACCAGCCCGCCCGCCAGCATCTGGAACGCCGCCGACGAGAGCGGGTCGGCGGCCCCGGGATGCCGCTTCGAGAACGTCGATCCCAGCGCCCAGCCCAGGCAGGCCAGCTGGGTCGCGATCAGTCCTCCGATCC
>JACDAO010000620.1 GCA_013695405.1 Acidobacteriota bacterium
GAGCACGATTACCCGGCCTTTCTCAAGGTGCCGGATCGCGCGCCGCCGGATGAAGGGCTCGGCCACCGACCGCATTTCGATGGCGGTCAGCACCCGCGTCGGCACGCCATGGTGTTCCAGCCCGTCCTGCAACGCCAGCCCGTTCATGATCGTGGCCAGCATCCCCATGTAGTCGGCGGTGGCGCGGTCCATGCCGCGGGCACTGGCGGCCATGCCGCGAAAGATGTTGCCGCCGCCGATGACGATCGCCAACTGGACGTCGAGGGCGCGAATTTCAGCGACTTCCTCGGCGATCCTGGTGACCACGGCGGGGTCGACGCCGTAGCCGTGATCGCCCATCAGGGCTTCGCCGGACAACTTGAGCAGAACGCGAGTGTACGCGGGTCGTGACATGCCGCGCGCGATTATACCCGCCCGACCTGCCGACGTCTGACGGACCGCGTGTCGGCCCGGCCACGCCGCCCTCGCCTGGAATTACTGCGCGGCGCCTTCGCCGACTTTGAAGCGGGCAAAGCCGCTGATCGTCACCGGTGCGCCAATTGCCTTGCTGACCGCCTCGACGGCCTGCGCGACCTTGACCTTCGGGTCACGCACGGTCGGCTGGTCGACCAGGCAGATCTGTTCGTAGAACGCCGCGAGCTTGCCCTCGGTGATCTTGTCGATGACGTTGGCGGGCTTGCCCGACTCGGCCATCTGCGCGCGGTAGATCTCCCTTTCCTTCTCGACCGCCTCGCTCGGCACCTCGGCGCGCGTGGTGTACTGCGGGCTGGCCGCCGCGACGTGCATGGCCAGGTCGCTGGCGAACGCACGGAACGCCTCGTGCTGCGCCGCCTCGGCGCTGACCCCATCGAGTTGCACCAGCACACCGATCTTGCCGCCCATGTGAATGTAGCTGGCCACGTAGTCGGCGGCGAGGCGCTCGGTCCGGGGCACGGCCATGTTCTCGCCGACTCGCGCGATGGCTGTGGTCAGGCGCGATCCAATCGGCCCATCCGCGCCGACCAGCGATGCGTGCGCGGCATCGGTGGAAAACACCACCTCGGTGATCTCGTCGACCAGCGCCTTGAACTCGTCGGTGCGCGCCACGAAGTCGGTTTCGCAGTTGACCTCGGCCATCGCGGCGGTGGTGCGCTCGGCGTTGACGCGGATGCCGACGATGCCCTCGGAGGCCTTGCGGCCTGCACGCTTGGCGGCCTGCGCCATGCCACGCTTGCGCAGGTACTCGATCGCGCCGTCGACGTCGCCGGCCGACTCGGTGAGGGCCGTCTTGCACTCCATCATGCCTGCGCCGGTGCGCTCGCGCAGGGTCTTGACCATCTCAGCGGTGATTGCCATGGGAAACACTCTCGGAAAGGAATCTCGAACGGACAACAGACACACGAAACGCCGGCCGAAGGAAGCTCGGGCCGGCGTTTCGACGGGGCGGCGACCTGCCCAGCCGGCGGTTAGACAGGCGCTGGGGCGGCGGGTTCGGTACTGGGTGCGGCCGCACCGGCACTGGCGCCCTCATCCTGAGGAGACGGAGTCGGCTCAGCCGTGACCGGCTGGCCCGGCGCCGGCGGGGCAGCGATGCGCAACGGACGCTGCTGCGCGCGTAGCGGCTCGCCGGAGCTGCGGCCACTGTCGGCACTGCCGTCGCTCCCGTCACTGACCGGCGCCTGTTCGGCCGTCGCCGATTCGCGCACCCCACGGCCGGCGAGCACGGCATCGGCGATACGCGCGGCGAACAGGCGAATCGCCCGCAGCGCGTCGTCGTTCCCCGGGATGGCGTAGTCGACCTGATCCGGGTCGCAGTTGGTGTCGACGATGCCGATGATCGGGATGCGGAGCTTACGCGCCTCGTCGACGGCAATCTGCTCGTTCTTGGTGTCCACGATGAACACCGCGTCGGGCAGACGGTCCATGTGGCGGATGCCGTCGAGATTCTTCTGAAGCTTGCGCTTCTCCTTCTCGAGACGCGCGATTTCCTTCTTCGACAGCGCATCGTAGCGGCCGTCGGTCTCCATCGCCTCGAGGTCGCGCAGGCGCGCCAAGCTGCGCTGGATGGTGGTGAAGTTGGTCAGCAACCCCCCCAGCCAGCGCTGGTTGACGTGGAACATCCCGCAGCGCTGCGCTTCTTCTGCGATCGCGTCCTGGGCCTGCCGCTTGGTGCCCACGAAGAGCAGGGTGCGCCCTTCGCTGGCCAACTGCATCACGAACTGCTCGGCGTGGCGAAACAGCCTCGCTGTCTTGCCGAGGTCGATGATGTAGATGCCATTGCGCTCGCCGAAGATGTACGGCTTCATCTTCGGGTTCCAGCGCTTGGTTTGGTGGCCGAAGTGCACACCGGCCTCCAGCAGGTCTTTGACAGCAATCGGGGTCAAGCTTCCTCCAACACGGTGCAGACAGGGCCGGCGCACGCCGGCCAGAGAGCCGAGAACTAGCGCTTGCTGAACTGGAACCGCTTGCGCGCTCCGGCCAGCCCGTACTTCTTGCGTTCCTTGCCGCGCTGATCACGCGTCAGCAGGCCGGCCTTCTTGAGCCGCCCGCGCAGCTCGGCGTTGTACAGGCACAGCGCCCTCGCGATGCCGAGGCGCAGCGCCCCGGCCATGCCGGAGATGCCGCCGCCCGACGTGGTGGCGTAGATGTCGAACTTGTCGAGCATCTCGGTCAGCACCAGCGGCGCACGCACCTGCAACCGCAGAGACTCGGTGTTGACCGCGTCGTCGATGGCTTTCTGATTGATGGTGATCTGGCCGGAACCAGGACGCAGGAACACGCGGGCGGTCGACGTCTTGCGACGGCCCGTCCCGTAGTACTGAATGACTGCCACGTTTACTGGACCTCGAGGGACTGGGGCTTCTGCGCCTGATGCGGATGATCGGCGCGCTCGTAGACGTTCAGCTTCCGGTACATCTGCTTGCCGAGTGTGGTCTTGGGCAGCATGCCCTTGACGGCTTCCTCGACCAGACTGGCCGGACGGCGCTTGCGGAGGTCCTTGGCGCGCTCCTCACGGAGCCCACCCTCGTACCCGCTGTGATACCGATACAGCTTCTGCTCTTCCTTCTGCCCGGTGAGCACCGCCTCGGCCGCGTTGACGACAACGACGTGGTCGCCCGTGTCGAGAAACGGCGTGTAGCTCGGCTTGTGCTTGCCCTGCAGGACCTTGGCGGCCAGACTGGCCACCCGACCGAGCGACTTGCCTGCCGCATCGATGACGTGCCAGCGTCGCTCGATGGCGTTGGCGCTCGGGATGAACGTGCTCATGGTGACCCTTTGGCTCCTTGCTGACTGACAGCAAAAGGAAAGGATACCCAGCTCGCTCAAGCGTGTCAACCACTTCCAGCCGTTGATCGCGCTGGTCGTGCGTGCCCCAGCGCCGCCTCCGCGCCCGCCGCCGCTCCCGCCCGACCGCACCGGACTCGGTGCCCCGC
>JACDAO010000640.1 GCA_013695405.1 Acidobacteriota bacterium
TCGCCACCGGCAGGCCCGTGGCCAACGCCCGCTCGAGGCGGTCGGCGTACCGGCCTTCATAGGGATACGCGTTGTGGGCGTCGAGCAGCACCCGTGCACCAGGCGCCAGCGTCGGGGCCTGGGCGCCGGGCGCGGCCAGCGAGAGGCCGACCACAACGGCGGCGAGCAGTCCGGTCGCGAAGGGAACGGGCGAGCGCATGGCGGCAGTGTAGACCGAGCCGCGGCAATCTCGTAAGTCATCGCTTCCGCTGCCAATCGCGCGTTACGAAACGTCATGCTGCCGAGACGAAGACCTGACCGGCCACCGCCACGATGGAGCGGTGATGCCTTCAGCGCTCCTCTCCCTGATCCGACTCCCTCGCGCGTCGACGTTGCTCGGCGTGCTGTCCCTGCTGGCCAGCCTGGCCGCTGCCCTACCCGCGCGCGCCCAGGGTGACGCGGGATCGCTCCGCGTGCTCGTCCTCGATCAGATCGGCGGCGCGTCCCCGGCACCACGGTCACGCGGCGCAACGTCACCCCGACTCCATCGACCAGTTCAAGCGCGACCTTCGGCACGGCCCAGTTCGGATCGATCACGTCGGCCGGCCTGCCGCGAATTGTCCAGCTTGCCGTCCGGGTGGGATTCTGAGGGAGCGACCCGTTCAACTTCCTGGACGCATCCGCCGATTGCGTCGGTGACATGGCTTCGCCGGCGCCCGTGCCCACTCCCGTCGTCCAGGAACCGCCCATCAATCGCCTCTTCCGGTTGATGGTGCAGACTGGCGCGTCCGACCTCCACCTCAGCGCGAGCGTGCCGCCATTGGTGCGCAAGGACGGCCGGATGCTGCCGGTGGAGGAGACCGCGCCGCGGCTCACCGCCGAGGACATCCGCCGCCTCCTCGGGCCGATCACGCCCGAGAAGAACCGCACCGAGTTCGAGCGCCGCCACGACACCGACTTCGCGTACGAGATCACCGGCCTGGCGCGCTTCCGCGCCAACATCTTCATGGACCGCAAGGGCATGGGCGCGGTGTTCCGGGTCATCCCGAGCCAGATCCTGACCGCCGAACAGCTCGGGTTGTCGCCGCAACTGCTGCAGCTCTGTCAGCTGAGCAAGGGACTGGTGCTGGTGACCGGGCCGACCGGATCGGGCAAGTCGACCACGCTGTGCGCGATGGTCGACTACATCAACCGCACGCGCCACGATCACGTGATCACCATCGAGGATCCGATCGAGTTCGTGCACGACAACAAGCAGTGCCTGATCAACCAGCGCGAGGTCCACACCCACACCGACTCGTTCAAGGACGCGCTGCGCGCCGCCCTGCGCGAGGACCCCGACATCGTCCTGGTCGGCGAGATGCGCGACCTCGAGACGGTGGCGATCGCGATCGAGACGGCCGAGACCGGCCACCTGGTGTTCGGCACCCTGCACACCAGCACCGCGGCCTCGACCGTCGACCGGATCATCGATCAGTTCCCGGCCGACCGGCAGAGTCAAATTCGCGTCATGCTCAGCGAATCGTTGAAGGGCGTGATTGCCCAGACGCTGTGCCGCAAGGTCGGCGGCGGCCGTGTCGCCGCGCTCGAGACGCTGATGGTCAACACCGCGATCAGCAACCTGATCCGCGAGGGCAAGACCTTCCAGATCCCGTCGATGATGCAGGTCGGCAAGGCCCAGGGCATGCAGACCCTGAACGACGCGCTGGCGGATCTGGTGCGCAACAAGCTGGTCGCTCCGGAGGAGGCTTACGTCAAGGCCGTCGACAAGCCGTCGTTCGAGGCGCTCCTGAAGCGCCAGGGCGTCGACCTCAAGCTCCCGTCGCTCGTCGCGGCCCCGGCGGTCGCACGCCCGGCCTGAGGCTGACTCTGTGGACGGCGTCGGAACACGTCCGACCCCTGCGCCCGGGGCGTAACGGCGAAGACGGATACACTCGCACGGTGATCCGCGTTGCCGACCTGCACCACGCCTACGGCAGCACGCCGGCCGTGCAGGGCCTGTCGTTCGAGGCGGGGGTCGGCGAGGTGCTCGGCCTGCTCGGGCCCAACGGCGCCGGCAAGTCGACCACCGTCAAGATCCTGACCGGGCTGCTGCCGGTGCAGCGCGGTACGGTGACCGTTGCCGGCCTCGACATCCGCCGCGATCCGCTCGAGGTCAAGCGGCGGATTGGCTACGTCCCCGAATCGGGCGCGCTCTACGACGCGCTGACGCCCGACGAGTACTTCCGCTTCATCTCGCTGCTCTACCGCCTCGAGCCCGAGGTCGTACAGCCACGCATCGACGAGTTGCTGCGGATGTTCGACCTTGACGCCGTACGCGCCGCGCGGATCGTGACCTTCTCCAAGGGCATGAAGCAGAAGGTGTTGATCGCCGCTGCCCTGTTGCACGCTCCGGAGGTGCTGGTGTTCGACGAGCCACTGAACGGGCTGGACGCCAGCGCCACCCTGATATTCAAGGAGCTGCTGCGCGGACTGGCGGCGCAGGGGCGCACCATCCTGTTCTGCTCGCACCTGCTCGACGTCGTCGAACGGCTCTGCACCCGCCTGGTGATCATCGACAAGGGGCGCGCGATCGCGTCCGGTACCCCGGCGGCAATTGCTGAACAGACCAGTTGCGCCACCCTCGAAGACGCCTTCGCGGCGCTGACCGGCGCGCGCAACGCCGAAGCCGCGACGGCCGGGGTGCTGTCGGCGCTGGAGTGGCGCGCGTGACGACGCTGGTGGCGCGGCTGCTCGGCGTCGACCCGGTGCAGTGGCGCGCGCTGGTGTGGGTCTCGCTGGTGACCGACCTGCGTCAGATTCGCGGCGTCGGCCTGCGCCTGTCCGGGGCTGCGGCTGCCAGTCTGGGCGGCGCGGTCTTCTCGCAGTTCCTCTATGGGCTGTTGAGCGCCGTGTTGATCATCGCGCTGCCCGACGTGTTCGCGGCCACCACGGTGTACTTCATGCTGCTGCTGTCGACGCTCGGCCTGGCGCTGCTGGTCGACTTCACCAGCGTCGTGCTGTCGCCCGACGATCACCTGCAGCTGGCACCGCGGCCGGTGGACGGCCGCACCTTCTTCGTCGCGCGCCTGACGTCGGTGGTGCTCTACAGCTTGTTCCTGACCGCGCCGTTCGTGGTGCTGCCGACGCTGGGATACCTGATCAGGGGCACGGGTGGATCGCTCGCCGCGGCGCTGGCCAGCCTGGCCGCGGCGGTGCTGGCGGCGGTGCTGGTGCCGCTGGTGGTGATTGTGCTGTTCCTGACGCTGATCCAGGCGATTCCTGCAGCGCGCCTGCACCGGCTGCTCGGTTACCTGCAGTTCAGCCTGTCGTTTCTGTTCATCGGCGGGTTCTTCCTCTACTCACGCACCTGGCGGACCCTGGATACCTTCCGAATCGAGAAGACCCCGGCGGTGTACCTCAATCCCGCCACCTGGTTCGCGTCGTGGGTCGAGCTTGCGCAGGGCCGTGGCACCACGCTCGACCTGTGGGCGGCGGCGCTGCCGCTGCTGCTGCTCGGGCTGCTGGCGCTGCTGGTGCGCAGCCGGCTGTCGCTGGCCTACGCCGGGCAACTCTCGACGCTGTTCGTGGAGCGACCTCCCGACGGGCGCGCGCGCCAACCAGTGCCGTGGCTGCTGTTCGGCCCGGCCCACCACGCGATTGGCCTCCTGGCCCGTGCGCAGTTCCGCACCGATCAGAAGTTCCGCCTCGGCGTACTCGGCATCCTGCCGCTGACGATCATCTACCTGCTGGCCGGCTTCACCGAGCCCGAGGGCCCGGAGCTGATCGAGCGCGAGCCGATTCTTGTCTACTACGCGGTGCTGTTCTTCCCGGTCATGCTGCGGCAATACCTGGTCTACAGCGAGTCGTGGCGCGCCTCGTGGGTGTTCCACGCCGCGCCGCTGCCGTTCGACGAGGTCGTCGTCGCGCTCAAGAACACGGTCGTGGCGCGGTTTCTGGTGCCGTACCTGGTGGTCGTCATGCTGCTGCTCGGCTGGACCTACCCGCGGCCGCCGCTCGAACTGCTGATGCACGGGGTGGTAATCGGGTTGCTGTCGCACGCGCTGCTGACTGCCGACCTGTTGGTCAACCCGTCGCTGCCGTTCTCGCGCCCGACCCGCCAGGGCGCCCGCTCGTTTGCGCTGCTGCTGCTGATGCTGCCCACGGTCGCCGTGATCGCGACGATTCCGGTGTGGCGCCCGTTCCTCTATGCCACCACCGCGCGGACCTTCATCGGCGTCGGCGTGTTGGTGGTCGTCAACGTCCTGCTGCACGAGACGCTGTTGACCCGCGTCGCGCGCGTCTCCCGGCAGTGGGCCTGCGCGAGCTGACCTCCGATGTGGACCGGACCTTCCAGGCTGACGCCTTTCATCCCGCTGGTCGAACACCTGCATGAAGCGGTCTGTCTCGAGACCACGGACGGCGGCGAGGCGGTGGTCAACGCCGCGTGGATCGCGCTGTTCGGTGGAGCGCTCGGGCTCGAGCCGCTGCAGCAGGTGGTCAGCCCGCTCGCCTGGGGCACGGCCTTCGCGGCCTTCGAGGACACCGTCAGTGTCCAGGCCCGGGTCGCGGCCCGGCGCGGTGCCGCCGTCGTCAGCGCCGCCGAGACCCTCACCACCAGCGACGGCCGGACGCTCGAGTGGGAGCACGCGCCGGTTTTCACCCGCGGCGTGCTGGCCGCGCACCTGTGGCGGTTCCGCGACGCCACCCGCCAGCGGCTGCTCGAGGAGTCGGTGCGCCAGAGCCAGCGGCTCAACACGGTGGGCCGGCTGGCCGGCGGCATCGCCCACGACTTCAACAACCTGCTGACCGCCGTCGTCGGATACTGCGATCTGCTCGACACACAGTTCGACCACGGCGATCCCCGCCGCTTCGACCTGCACGAGATCCGCAATGCCGCGATGCGTGCGGCATCGCTGACGCGTCAGCTGCTGGCCTTCAGCCGCCGGCAGATCATGCAGCCCGAGATCGTCGACGTGGCGATGATGCTCGGCGAGATGCCGAAGATGCTGGCGCGGCTGATGGGCGAGCAGGTCCGGGTCGAAATCAGCGGCCCGGACGATGGCGCGGAGGTGTTCGCGGATCCGGGACAGATCGAGCAGGCGGTGTTCAGCCTGGCGGCCAACGCCCGTGACGCGATGCCCGAGGGCGGCATCCTGCGCATCGAGGTGGCGCGTGTGCAGGTCGACGACCGCCGCGCCGAAGCGCTCGACATGCGCAGCGGCCCGGTCGTGCAGATCACCGTGTCGGACAACGGCCCGGGGATGGACGAGGCGACCCTGGCGAGTGCCTTCGACCCGTTCTTCACGACCCGGCCACCGGCTCAGGGCCTGGGCCTGCCGACGGTCTACGGGATCGTGCGTCAGACCGGCGGCGCGGTCACCCTCGACAGCGCACCGGGACAGGGCACGCGAGTCGAGATCCTGTTGCCCCAGTACCTCGAGCCGGTCGTGGACAGCGCAGCCCCGCTCGCCGTCCTCGAGCGGCGGGTGGCGACGCCGAGTGGACCGGCGGTCGTGCTGGTGGTCGAGGACGAGGCGTCGGTGCTGCGCCTGGTGCGCCGCGTGCTCGAAGCCGAAGGTCTGGTGGTGCTCTCGGCTCAGGATGCCGAGGAGGCGTTGTTGCTGCACCAGCAGCACGTCGGCACCATCGACCTGCTGCTGACCGACGTGGTGATGCCGGGAATGAACGGCCTGCAACTGGCGGCCAAGGTGTCGGCCGGGCGGCCGGAGATTCGCGTACTGTTCATGTCGGGCTATGCCGACAACGCCGCGGTGCAGCGCGACATCATCGACGCCGGGCGCCCGTTCCTGCAGAAGCCGTTCGCACCGGACCGGCTGACGACGCGAGTCAAGGACGTCCTGGGCTGAGCCGGCACACCCGAAAGCAATCCGGGGGAGCGATGGTGAGGAGCGATCTCGCGCCCCTCCCCGGCGGCGGCCGCTTACGACGGCTCGACGCGTTCGATCTTGACCGACTCGATCACGATGTCCTTGACCGGACGATCGGCGCGGCCGGTCGGAACGTGACCGATGCGGCTGACGACGTCGAGCCCCGACACGACCTCCCCGAACACCGAGTGGCGGTTGTCGAGGTGCGGCGTCGCGGCGAGGGTGACGAAGAACTGGCTGCCGTTGGTGTTGGGCCCGGCGTTGGCCATCGAGAGCATGCCCGCCTTGCCGTGCTTCAACGACGGATGGAACTCGTCCTCGAACTGGAAGCCGGGGCCGCCGAGCCCGTTGCCCATCGGGCAGCCGCCCTGGATGACGAAGTCCTCGATGATGCGGTGAAAGACCAGACCGTCGTAGAACGGCTTGTTCACCTGCTGGCGGGTGACCGGATCCTGCCAGGCCCTGGTGCCCTGCACCAGCCCGGCGAAGGTGGCAACCGTCTTGGGCGCCTCCTGGTCGAACAGCTTGACGGTGAAGGCACCTTCGCTTGTCGTGAAGTGGGCGTAAAGCCCGGCGGGTAAGGTCATGCCCACACCTTAACACCCAATGCGGACGCATAATCGGGCCACATGGAGCCCGGATTGCCCGCGAGTCGACGTCGTGCCGCGGGTCGTCCGCTCGCCCTCGTCACCGCCGCCGCGCTGCTGGCGATGCCGCTGACACGGCCGCTGGCCGCTGAACCCTCGTGTGGGGCTGACACGTTCGATCCCGCCACACCACCCACCGCCATCACCGCCAGCACGGCGGATCAGCTCGACACGCTGGTGCGGTGCGTGCAACTCGATCTCGACGCAGGGCGCTGGAGTGTGGCCGGGCGTCGTCTGGATCAGGCGCGGCGTGCGTACGACGCGCAGGTGCTGGACGCCCGACCCCCAGATCTACCGGCGCTGCTGGCGCGGCTCGCCGCCACGCGCGCGATCGACGGCGGGGCGTGGCCAGCGCTCGCCCGAGTGCCGGTCGGCGACGATGCCCTCTTGCCATGGCTCGGCCCGCTGGTCCGCGGCGTCGCCAGCGCGCGCGCCGCGTGGGGCACCCAGGACGCCGCGCTGCTCGACCAGGCCAGGGAGGCGTTGCGATCGCTCGAGGGCCTCGCCC
>JACDAO010000646.1 GCA_013695405.1 Acidobacteriota bacterium
GTCGCAACCCTCGCGCTTCGCGTCGGCAAGTCGCGACACGAGCAGCGCGGTCTGCACGCCCTGCCGCCGGTGCGACGGGATCGTCCCGGCGCCGCACATCTGGTACAGCCCGCCGTCGACGCGGGCCGATGCGGCGCCGACGGGCACGTTGCGCAGGCGCGCGACGTAGTGCCGCATGCGCGGATTCCGCATGTAGGGGCGCACCGCGCCTTCGAGCGCCGCGGTGTCGTAGTGTTCGGCGGGCGCGTCGCGTCCGTCCACGGTTTCGGCCGCGGCGAACGCGGCCACGGAGATGCGCGCCCATTCATCAGGATCGCCAGCGGCGACCTCGATGCCAGGTGCCGGGTCGGGCATCACGACCGCATCCAGATCGCAGCCCAGCACCATCTCGATGCGCTGGAGCCGGTAGCCGCGGCGCTCGAGCCGGCGAATCGACTCGAACTCGGCGAGCGTCGCCACTTCCCAACCCGGGTTGACGCCGGTGGGCTCGAAGGCGCGCTCGATCGTATCGATGTGGGACGCCTCCAGCGGCTGCTGGATGGCGACGCCGATGACCTTGGTCATCGGCGCCTCCGCGCCGCAGTACACCGCAGCGCCGCCATTGACCGCAATCCCGAATGCCTCGGTCATGCCCGCGCCGCGGGAGCCCTCGGCCATCGCCAGGCTGAGACGCACTTCCGCCGCTTCGATGCGCTGCGCGAGCGCGATCGTGCCAATCATTCCAGCACCGTGTCGGCGATGATCATGCGTTGTACTTCGGAGGTGCCCTGGTAGATCTCGGTTGCGCGCACGTCCCGAAACAAACGCTCGACCGTCGAGCCCCGCCGATAGCCCTCCGACGCCAGGATCTGCATCGCCCGGTCGGCCGACGCGTGCGCCGCCTCCGAGGCACTGAGCTTGGCCATCGATGCCTCCAGCGTCGCCCGTCCGCCGCGCGCCCGCGTCGTCGCCGCCTGCCAGGTCAGCATCCGCGCCGCCTCGAGGTTGGTGGCCATGTCGGCGAGCATGAACTGGATGGCCTGGAACTGCGCGATCGGTTGTCCGAACACGACCCGCCGGCGGGCATACGTCAGCGCCTCGTGCAGCGCGGCCTCGCCGACGCCCAGCGCCTGGGCGGCGATCGCGATGCGGCCGCCGTCGAGCGCCTGCATGGCAATCGCGAACCCCTGTCCGGGCTCGCCGATCAGCTGACTCGAGGCGACGTGCACGTCGTCGAAGGTCACGTCCTGGCAGCCGAGACCACGAACGCCCAGCGAGTCGATCAGGCGGCCACGGGTCACCCCCGGCGCGTCGATCGGCACCAGGAAGGCCGAGATGCCGTGCGCCCGCCGCTCGGGTTGCGTCACGGCGAAGACCACGACGACAGTGGCGGCTTCGGCATTGGCCACCCACACCTTGGTGCCGCGCAGGCGGTAGCCGACGCCATCGGACGTCGCGGTGGTCTGCTGGTTGGCCGCGTCCGAGCCGGCCTGCGTTTCCGACAGCGCGAACGCACCAATCGCCGTGCCGGTGGCGAGTGGGCGCAGCCACTGGTCGCGCTGCGCGTCGCTGCCGTGATGCAGCAGCGTCTCGGCAACCAGCGAGTTGTTGACCGAGAGAATCACCGCGACGGTCGCGCTCGCGCGCGCCACCGCTTCGAGCGCCAGCACGTACGCGATGTCGTCCTGGCCGGCCCCGCCCCAGGTCCCCGGGATGGTCACGCCCATCAGGCCGAGCGCGCCGGCTTGGGCAATCAGTGCCCGCGGGAAGGCCTGCTGCTCGTCGATCGTGGCCGCCTGCGGCGCGACCTCGGTCTCCGCGAAGACGCGGGCCCGTTCGGCGAAGGCTTGCTGCGTGGCGGTGGGCTGGACGCGCACGTCGACAGGCTATCAGAGCTATCAGCGCGCGCGCGCGGCGCTCGCAAACAGCGGCCGGAGCCGCGCTGCCGAGTCCGCCAGCGTCTCGGGCAGCACACGGGTCTGGCCGACGGTGGTCATGAAGTTGGCATCGCCGTTCCAGCGCGGCACCAGGTGCACGTGCAGATGATCGGCCACCCCGGCACCGGCGGCCCGGCCGATGTTGATGCCGACGTTCAGGCCGTCGGGCTGATACGCCTCACGCAGCACGCGTTCGGCCTGCTGCGTCAGCTGCATCAGTTCCTGCAGTTGGTCAGGACTGGCTTCGCCGAGGGTCGCGATGTGACGAACCGGCACGACCATCACGTGACCGTTGGTATACGGGTACAGGTTCAGGATCACGTACGCGGTGGTGCCACGATGCACCACCAGCGTCGGCTCCGCGGTGTCGGCGGCGGCGGTGCAGAACACGCAACCGCCGGGCGGGGTGCCACCGGTGACGTACTGCAGGCGCCAGGGCGACCAGAGATGCTCCATGGCGCGCGTGTGCCCTTGCAATGCAGGCGAT
>JACDAO010000664.1 GCA_013695405.1 Acidobacteriota bacterium
CTGCAGGCCGCAATCGATCGTCTCGGCAAGCTCGATTACCGGACCCGCACCGAGGCGTCGGCCGCACTCCGCCGCGCCCCCGCTGGCGTCGTGGTGCCCATGCTGATGCAGGCGGCGCGACAGCACGCGGACGGCTACGTCCGGTTCCGCGCCCTGGTGCTGCTGGCGGGCTTCAACGAGCCGCGGGTCAGGCCGGTGCTGCTCGAGTCGCTGACCGACGCCAACGATCGGCTACGGGAAGTGGCGTACGCCTACGTCGAGGAGCATGCGCAGCCGGCGCTGGTGCCGCGTCTACTCGAGGCGCTGGCGCGAGAAGACGCCGAGTTCGTGCGGCCTGCGCTGGTGCGGGCCCTGGCCGCGCACGGCGCTGACCCGCGCGTCCAGGCGGCGCTCAAGCGCGAAGTGATGCGCGGCGTCGACTTCTTCCGCGCTGCCGTGATCGAGGCGCTCGGCTCCCACAAGGCGGTCTACGCGCTCGACCTGCTGTCCGGCATCGCCGAGCAGGACGGACCGCTGCAGGACGACGCGGTGCGGGCGCTGGGACAACTCGGCGACTCCCGCGCGCTGGCGACGCTGGCCAAGGTTCAGCGCGGCGCCTCGAGGGAACTGCAGCCGACCGTCGCGGCGGCGATCTGTCGCCTCGGCAGCAACTGCGACGGGCATGCCCGGTTCGTTCGCGAGTCGCTGGCCTTCGCCGCGCAGCACATGGGCTATCAGGAACTGGCCCGCTCGTCGTCGGCCGCCCTGGCAGACCTGGTCGCCGCTGGACGGCGGGACGCACTGGCGGCGCTGTTCGAGATCGGCATGCCGGCCAACGAGCCGGTGCGCGCGCCGATCGCCCTGGCCACCGGCCTGGCGGCGATGCGCAATCCGGCACTGTTGCTGGAGATGGTGCCGGGCCTGCCGCGGCAGGACGCGACCCTGCTGCTGCGCGACGCCTTCGACATGCTCGAAGAGGACTACGCCGAGGAGCGCTTCTTCGCCGCGATCCGCCGCCAATACTGGACCACTGCGCCCGACGCGCCGGTGCGCGCCTCGGCGCAGATCCTGATCACCGCGCTCGAATTCTGACATTTGGACGTGCACGGTGGCTCCCGTCCGAGCCGGCCGATGCGCGAGGGTGCTGCATGGACTACAAGTCGTCTGGAGTGGACATCGACGCGGGGCACGAGGTGGTGCGCCGCATCCGCGGGCTCGCGCAGGGCACCTTCACGCCCGGGGTGCTGTCGGAGATCGGTGCCTTCGGTGGGCTCTTCCACCTGCCCACCGCGGGCGCGGCCGACCCGGTGCTGGTCGCCAGCGCCGACGGCGTCGGCACCAAGCTGAAAGTGGCGTTCATGCTCAATCGCCACACCACCATCGGCGAGGATCTCGTCAACCACTGCGTCAACGACATCCTCGTGCAGGGCGCGCGGCCGCTGTTCTTCCTCGACTACCTGGCGACCGGCCGGCTGTCGCCGGACGTCGCCGTGGACATCGTCGAGGGCCTCGCGCGCGCGTGTCGCGCCAATCACTGCGCACTGCTCGGCGGCGAGACGGCGGAGATGCCCGGCTTCTATGCCGACCGCGAGTACGACCTGGCCGGGTTCATCGTCGGTGTCGTCGAACGCGGCCGGGTCCTCACCGGCGAGCAGATCCGCGTCGGCGACGCGTTGATCGGCCTGCCCTCGTCAGGGCTGCACACCAACGGCTACTCGCTGGCGCGCCGGATCGCCTTCGACACGCTGATGCTGGGCATCCACGATCACATCCCGCAGGTCGGCGGCGGCATCGGCGATGCGCTGCTGCGCCCCCACCGGTCCTACCTGGCCTCGGTGCTGCCGCTGGTCGAGGCCGGGCTGCTGCACGGGATGGCCCACATCACTGGCGGCGGCATCACCGACAACGTGCCGCGGGTCCTGCCGCCAGGCACCGCGGCCCGCGTTGATCGCTCGGCGTGGGACGTGCCGGCGCTGTTCACCTGGCTGATTCGCAAGGGTGACGTGCCGGTCGACGACGCCTGGCGGACCTTCAACATGGGCATCGGGCTGGTGCTGGCGGTGGCGGCCGACCAGGTCAATCACGTGCTCGAGCGCCTGGCCGAGGCCGGCGAGTCCGAGGGGCGGGTGATCGGCGAGGTGGTGGCTGGCGAGCAGCAGGTGCACTACGTCGGCTGACGCAGCGCACCGACCGGGGGCGCGCTGCCGTGTGCGGCGTCAGGAGGTCACGAAGACGCGTGGCAGCAGCAGCGTGATTCGCGACGTGAGGTGGTCGGGTTGCGTGCTGGCCAGTTCGGCGCCGATCCGCAGCGCCTGCGTCTGAACCGCGGGCGGCACGACCAGCGGCTGCAGGCCGTAGCCCCGCAACTCGATGGCAATCTCAATTTCGGGGCGCGCGCCGCGCCCATCGCGAATCGAGGCCTCGCGGACCAGGTCGCGCAGCGTCAGCCGCACTTGTCCGCCGAGCGGCAGCGCCTCCCGGCCCTGCGTCACCAGTGACGACAGACACTGCTCGAGTTCCGAGGCGTCCAGCGACGCGTAAAGGGCGTGCTCGCCGGTGTCGAGCCCCCAGCTGACGTCGTCGCCGGTGATGTGCACCAGCACCGGGGCCATCTGTTCGAGCAGGCTTCGGATGTCGCGCAGCACCGGACGTCGCGCTCGCCTGCGAGCGAACCCGGCCAGCTGGGTCAGCACCGCTTGCGTCCGTGTCAGCGCGTGGCTGGCGTCGTCGACGTCGACGTGCGACGGCAAGACATCGCGTGCGGCGTCGAGCGCCCGGCGGCCGGCATCGACCAGCGTGGCGCACTCGGCCGTCGCCGCCGACAGCACGTGGGTCAGTGCTTCCATCCGCCGCAGAAAGCGCGCGCGCCGCGCCTGCAGGCGTTGCTCGCTGACGTCGATCAGGAACCAGGTCACGGTGGCTGGACTGCCGCCCTGCGGCAACGCCAGGCCGACAATCCAGTGCAGCGGTCCGTCGTCGCCGTGCTGCAGGCACAATTCGAAGCGAGTCGGACGGCGCGCGTAAGCGCCGGCCGCATCGAGCAGCGGCGCCGGCATCAGCCCGCTCGCCTCGAGCGCCTGCGGCGAGAAGTGTCCCAGTAACTGCGCGGCGACGTCATTGGAGGCGAGGATCTCGCCGGTTGGCGTGGTCGAGACGTGTCCGATCGAGGCAACGTCGTACAACAGCCAGCGGGTTTCGGCATCGAGCGCGCCGTCCAGGCTGCCGCGGGCGCGCACAGCCGTGAGTTCGTCACGCGCATCGGCCAGGGCGAGTTCGATGGCAAAACGTGTTTCGGCAGCCGAATCGTCGCGAAGTGTCGACGCCTCGGCGGGGGCGCCTTCCGCGCCGCGGCCGATGACGTCACGGCCGTGCCGAGCGCCGGTCGACCCGTCGGCCCGGTCCGCGCTGATCGACTCGGCCGATGGCGCGGCCTGTGTGGCGTACACCGGCCAGGCGACCGCGCCCGGCGGCATCACCACCACCACCGGCAGATGCGGTGCCTGCTCCTGCAGCCGCCGCGTCGCGTGCGCCGCCTCGGGCGACGCCAGGCTCACGACGATCACGTCGGGCGGGAACACCTCGAGCCGCACCAGGCACTGCTCCAGCGTCGGGCAGACGTCCACCGCGGTCGGGTGCAGGCTGTTCAGCAGGACGTGATCCAGTCCCGAGGCACCCAGCGGCCGGGCGGAGAGCAGGAGAACTTTCATCGGAGGTCCGCCCCGGGACAGCGGTCAGTAAGAAGACGACAGGGCCTGAGCGCGCAGTCCGGTCCGGCGATCGGTAACCAGCAGCGTGTAATCGTCCGGGTTGCTGTGGTCGAAGTCCATCTCGCTGTCCGGCAGCGAGTGCAGAACCTCGTTGCACAGTTCGAGTGCCTCGTTGAAGGCCAGCGCGGTGTGGTAGGTGACGCCACCGGCCTCGAGCACCGCCACCGTCGACCTGACGACGGCGCCGGTCAACGTGATGGTCTCCGACGAGGTCACGAAGCGGATGCAGACCGTGCTGCCCGGCCGCATGAACATCGCGGTCTCGAGCTGGACCCCCCACTTCGACAGGTCCAGCAACCGCACCGGTGGACCGCCCGAGACGCGGGCGTTGAGATGCGGCAGCATCGCCGCCGGAATGCGCCGGTGTGCACGACGCTCGTCGTCCACAATCGGGGGCAGAGGGGACTTCCGGTCGCTCATCGCAAGGTCCTCGCACGACGATCGCCGCGCCGGAGGTTCTTCCGGTGTACGTCGTCAATCGCGGTAATCGACCGGGCCGTTCTATCCTTGAACCCGCATGGTTCCGTCATCGCTCGAGCCGACCGCCTCCATCAGTGCTCCGCCGCCGATTGGAGTGCTGATCTCGGGCCGCGGCAGCAACCTGCAGGCGATCATGACCGCGATCGACGAGGGCCGGCTGCACGCGCGGATCGCGGTGGTACTGTCCAATCGTGCCGATGCCGCCGGCCTGGCCCGCGCCACCGCGGCCGGCCTGGTCGTCGATGTCGTCGATCACCGGGCGTTCCCGTCGCGTGCCGACTTCGAAGAGGCGCTGGCGCGTCGCCTGCGCGAGGCTCGCGTCACGCTAATCTGTCTGGCCGGGTTCATGCGCAT